>NZ_JBHVJT010000024.1:0-91897 GCF_042798815.1 Kitasatospora sp. NPDC057738
TCCCGAACTCGCGGGAGTTCGCCCCCCCCGCCCTCTTGCGGGGGGTTTCGCTTCCTCCCCCCTTCCCCTCTTTTCCCCTCCCGACCCCCCAACGGGCTCTGGGTCGCCGTGAATGGGCTCAGCTGTGGTTTCGGCGGCCCCGACCAAACCTGGCCGGGGCCGCCGTTGCCTTTGGGGTTTCTGGAAGGGGCGGGAGGGTGGGGTGCTTCCTTCTCTTTCGCTTTTCTTTGGGCGGGCCTGCGTCGGAGGACGCGGGCCCACCCAACTCCATGGATCGGCCACCGGACCTGTTGCCGCTGTTCCGGCTTGTCCCGCCCGGACCTTTCGTCCTTGCGGAAATGCCAGGTGGGGGCGTCCTGTGTTGGGGGCGTGGGGGTTCTGGACTCCTCGCGCGGGAAGTCGGCGGGGTCGACTTCCCGCGCACCCGTTGCCGCTTCGGCGTTGGCGAAGCGGCAACGGGCTTGGGCCGCCGTTGCTTTCGTGGCCTGGGCGGGCGCCCGGAGCCTCAGCGGGCGGCGGCGCGTTGGAGGGCGCTGGCGAGGAGGGCGAGGTCGGTGGGGCCGTTGCCGAGTTCGCGGACCGGGCGGCGGGCCGGCGGGGCGCCGAGCTGGAGCGGGTCTATGGCGACGACGGTGGGCCGCAGGGTGGCGGTGCGCGGGATGCGGCCGCTGATCCGGGCGGTCTGGAAGGCGGTGACGCCGCCGTCCGGGAGGCGGAGGTAGCCGCGGCCGGGGGTGTCCTCGGGCAGGGCCGCCGCGTCGCCGAGGTGGATCAGCAGGTCGGAGTCGGCCGGGTCGTCGGTGCGCAGGGCGATCCGGAGCAGCGCGGCCTCGTCCACCTCGGTGCCGGCGCTCTCCTCCGGGCGGCCGGTGGCGACGGCGAGGTGCACGCCGAGCGGTCCGCCGCGGCGGGCGACGGCGGCCAGCGCGCGGGTGAGCGGGCGGCCGGCGGCGGAGGTGGGGGAGAGCAGTGCGTCGTAGTCGTCGACGACGACTACCAGCCGGGCGGGCGCGGCGGCGGGTCCGGTCGGGCGGGGGCCCTCCGCGCTGCGCGGCGGGATGATCCGGGGTGTGGTGGCCGCGCCGCCGCCGACGGCGGCGGGTACCGGGACCCTGGGGTGCTCCGCGTGCGCCTCCCGCCCGTCCGGGCCCCGCCCGTCCAGGCCCTGTTCATCGAGGATCCGTGCGGCGTGCCAGGAGGCGAAGTCCAGCCCGTCGAACAGCCGCTCCCGCAGGGCGAGTTCGTCCTCCAGTGCCTCGGCGGCGAGCAGTGCGGCGCGCGGGTCGGCGGCGGCGTTCACCCGGCCGGTGACGTGCGGCAGGTCGGTGCAGCCGTCGAGGCCGTCCTGGCCGTCCGGGGTGGCCCGGCCCTCGATGATCGTGACGGTCAGCCGCTCGGGCCGTTCGGAGACGGCGAGCGAGGCGACCAGGGTGCGCAGCAGTTCGGTCTTGCCGGAGCCGCGGGCGCCGCCGATCAGCAGGTGCGGGCCGCCCGGGTCGGGGGAGGGGAGGGTGAGTTCGGGGTCGGCCAGGTCGAGGGTGCAGAGCTCGTCGCGGGTGGTGCCGAGCAGGGCGGTGGCGGCGCCGATGCCGCCGGCGTGCGCCTCCCAGCGGGCGGACAGCTTGGCCGGGGTGACGGTGTCGAGCTGGAGCAGGTCGAGCAGCCGCAGTACGTCGGGCAGCGGGCCGCGGGCGGCCGGGACGGCCTCGCGCAGCGGGGCGAGGACGCGGGCCAGCCGTTCGGCCCAGGCGTCCGAGACGGCGTCCAGCGAGACCTCGTGGAGGGCTTCCCGGCCGCGGGCGACCGGGCGGTTCAGCGAGAGCTGGGTGCCGACCTCGCCGGTGATCAGGGCGGTGGCGCCGAGGCCCCGGGGGAGCAGTTCGGGCTGCTCGGCGAGGCAGATCGGGAAGATGCCGACCGCCGGGCCCTGGCGCAGCAGCAGGTCGAGTGCCTGGCGGGCGGCTTCGGTGGCCGGCCGGCCGTCCACCACGACCACGGTCGCGGGGTGGCCGCCGAGGCCGCTGGGGCCGCTGAGCCGGGCGGTGAGCTCGGTCAGCCGGGCGGTGGCCTGTTCGTCGTCGAGGCCGATCAGCAGTCGGCAGTCCTGGCCGTCGACCGGGCGCAGGTGGGGCAGCCACAGGGCCCAGGCCCAGGTGTCGGCGCGCTCCTCGGCGGTGCGGGTCTGGTCGGCGTCGACCACGACCAGGCTCAGCCCGGTCGGCGGGTGCAGCGCGGCGAGCTGGGCGACGACGGCGCGGGTGAGCGCGTCCAGGCGCTCGCGCGGGCCGCTGAGGCCGAGGCTGCCGGCGGTCTGGAGGTCGAGGGTGACCGGGACGGCGGGCAGCGTGGTGCCGGGTGTGGTGCCGGGGCCGCCGGGGCGGTCGGCGGTGCCCAGGCGCAGGGTGAGCGCGTCGGGGTGGCCGGGGCCGCGTTCCCAGAGGCGGGGGCCGGGGCCGACGGCGTTGAGCAGCAGGGTGGCGAGGTCGGGCCAGCGTTCGCGCTGGGCGGCGGTCTGGCGCAGCCGCACCGCGGCGTGGTGGCGTTCGGCGCTCTCCTGGCCGGGCGGTTCGGCGGTGCGGCCGGGCAGCAGGGAGAACAGGCCGCGGCCGCGGCCGGGGGCCGGTTCGGGGGCGGTGGGCGGCTCGACCACGGGCGGCGCGGGCCGGGCCGGGCCGGGGGCGGCGAGCTGGAGGTGGCCGTTGCCGTCCGGCAGGGCGGCGCGGGTGGTGCCGGCGGCCTCGGCCGGGTCGGGGGCGGTCACCTGGAGGGTGGATTCGCCGATCCGCAGCACGGCGCCGGGCTCCAGCGGGACGGCGGCCTCCGGCGGTCCGGGCGGGACGAGGCGGCCGTCCAGCGTGGTGCCGTTGGTGGAGCCGAGGTCGCGCGCGGAGACCCGGCCGTCCTCGGCGAGGTGCAGGGAGAGGTGGAGCCGGGAGACGTCCGGGTCGTCGAGCGGGACGTCGGCCTCGGCGGAGCGGCCGACCCGGATCTCCCGGCCGTGCAGCCGGTGCACGCCGCCGGCGTCGGGGCCGCCGACCACGCGCAGTTCGGCGGCGGCGGGGGCGTCGTCGGGGTCGTCGGCGGTCGGGTCGGGCTCGTTCAGGCTGAGGACGGCGCCGTCGAGCAGCGGGGGGTGGCCGAGCAGGGTGTGCTCGTCGACCCGGTGCGCCCCGGCGTACAGGTGCACGTGGGTGGCGGCCCGTGGCCCGCGCACGCCCACGGCGCCGGCGAGCGCACCCGCGATGGCGCCGAGTGCGGTGCCGACGGGCGCGGTGACCAGCACGTCCACGTAGGGGATGGCGGAGCCGGCGGCGGCCGGGCCGCTGCGCGGTCGGAGGACGGTCAGCCGGATCTGCATCTCGCCCGCGGGTCCCTTCTGCTGATGTGAACCTGGTACCGCTGCCCGGTGCCGTGGGCACCGTTGGGCCACACGAGTGGCGAGTGTCCATCCTGCCATCCGTCGAGGACGGTCCGCGCACGGTACCGGATTTGACGATCTTGCGATCGGCACCGTGACGGGGCGACGGGGAGTCAGGGCCGACCGCCTCCTCGCGGGGTGCCCGGGACCTTCCCTAGGGGATGTCCCCCAACCCTTCCCCAGACCGTACGGATGGCCTACCGGCCACCCCGAAAACCCGAACCGGCACCGTTAGAGTGGCCGCAGACACGGGCCCGGCAGGCTCACCGCACCGGCGGAGGAGCGCCCCGCGCGGGCGGCACGGCGAGGAGTGCGACAGGTGCGGCCAGTCGGCAGCAAATATCTGCTGGAGGAGACCCTCGGACGGGGTGCGACCGGGACCGTCTGGCGCGGCGTGGTGCGCGAGGACGCGCAGGTGCCGGGCTGTGCGCCCGGGCAGCGGGTGGCGATCAAGGTGCTGCGCGAGGAGCTGGCCGCCGACCCCGACGTGGTGATGCGCTTCCTGCGCGAGCGCTCGCTGCTGCTGCGGCTGACCCACCCCAACATCGTCCGGGTCCGGGACCTGGTCGTCGAGGGCGAGCTGCTGGCCCTGGTGATGGACCTGGTGGAGGGCCCCGACCTGGCCCGCTACCTGCGTGCCAACGGCCCGTTCAGCCCGATCGCCGGCGCCCTGCTGATGGCCCAGGTCGCGGACGCGCTGGCGGCCAGCCACGCGGACGGGATCGTCCACCGCGACCTCAAGCCGGCCAACGTGCTGCTCGCCTCCACCGTGGTGGACGGCGCCGAGCGGATGCACCCGCTGCTGACCGACTTCGGCATCGCCCGGCTCGCCGACTCCCCGGGCGTCACCCGCACCCACGAGTTCGTCGGCACGCCCGCCTACGTCGCGCCGGAGTCCGCCGAGGGCCGCCCGCAGACCTCCGCGGTGGACGTGTACGGCGCCGGGATCATGCTGTACGAGCTGGTCACCGGCCGGCAGCCGTTCCAGGGGGACAGCGCGCTCGCCGTGCTCCAGGCCCACCTGGCCCACGAGCCGCAGCGGCCCAGCACGATGCCCGAGCCGCTCTGGACGGTGATCGAGCGCTGCCTGCGCAAGGACCCGGCCCAGCGGCCCGGCGCCACCTCGCTGGCCCACGCGCTGCGGGTGGTCGCGGCCGGCGTCGGGGTGCACGCCTCCCCGCCGGCGGTGGACGAGGCGCTGGCGGTCGGTGCCCTGCTGCTGCCGGACCCGCAGCCGACCGCGGTCCCCACCACGATGGCGCCGATGTCGCCGATGGCGACGATGCCGGGCGCCGTGGCCCCGGGCACCGAGGACCGCACCCAGGTGCTGCCGCCGACCCCGGCCGGGTCGTTCGACCCGGCCGCGGCGACCCGGGTGATGGGCACCCAGCCGCCGCCGGCGCCCCCGCAGGGCGCCGCGGACCGCACCCGGGTGATGCCGCCCGTCGCGGTGCCGCCGCCCCCGCCCGTCGCGCCGCCGCAGGAGGAGGCGCCGCACCCGTGGCAGACCCAGCTGCGCGCGGCGCGGGACCGCAACCAGCAGACCCAGGTCGGCTACTTCGGTCCGGAGGACTACGAGGGCCACTCGGAGCCGCAGGTCGCCCCGCCGCCCTACCAGGCCGGCCAGGGGGGCCACGCCGGCCAGGGGCACCGGCCGGGCCAGGGCGCCCCGGGCGGCCCCGCCGGGCCGCAGCAGCCCGGCGGCTACCGCCAGTCCCCGCCCCCGCCCGGCTACGCCCAGCGTCCGCCGGTGGCCCCGCCGCCCTACCAGGCGGGCCGGGGCGGCCAGGGCGGTCAGGGGGGCCAGCGGGGCCAAGGAGGCCAGGGCGGCCAGGGCGGCCGTCCGCAGCCGCCCGGTGGCTACCGGCAGGCCCCGTCCGGGTACGGGCAGTCGCAGGGCGGCTACCCGCCGCCGCCCGCGCCCGCCCCGGTGGCGCGCCGGGCCGAGCCGCCCGCGCCGCAGTACCGGGAGGCCCCGCCGCAGCGCCGCGAGGAGCCGCCGGCACCGGCCCGCCGCGAGCCCGCGCCGGCCCGTGAGCCGCGTCCGCGCAGCCGCAACCGGATGTACATTCCGGGGCTCGGCTGCCTCAAGGGCTGTCTGATGGTGCTGCTGGTGCTCGCCGTGGCGGGGCTGGCGCTGTGGAACTTCACGCCGCTGCCGCAGTACTGGGACAACGTCGTGGGCTGGTTCGACTCGGCGCGCGACTGGGTGAACGGCCTCGTCGGCAGCTAGCGCCGCCGCGGGCCGGGGCCGGAGCCGATCCGGGCCCCGGCCCGCCCCGGGCGGCAATTTTGACGCTATGTCGACAATTCGCGAGATTTCTCGGCCGGGACTCCCGCTCCGGGCCCCTCGGGCGGCCCGCGCAGGGCCTCCGGGCGCGTAGGTTGGTCGCTGTTGTCCCGCCCCACCGAGCGCGCCGGACCCCCGGAGCGCTCCCGCGCCGCCCACGGAGCAGCATTGGCACGCAAGATCGGCAGCCGGTACACCGTCCACCAGGTGATCGGCCGGGGTTCGGCCGGCACGGTCTGGCTCGGTGAGGGGCCCGACGGCCCGGTGGCGGTCAAGCTGCTGCGCGAGGACCTCGCCGCCGACCAGGTGCTGGTCGGCCGCTTCGTCCAGGAGCGCACCGCGCTGACCAGCCTCGACCACCCCCGGGTGGTCGGCGTGCGCGACATGGTGGTGGACGGCAGCGACCTCGCCCTGGTGATGGAGCTGGTCCAGGGCACCGACCTGCGCTCCCGGCTGGAGCGGGACGGCGCGCTGCCGCCGCAGACCGCCGCCTCGATCATCGCCGACGTCGCCGACGGCCTGGCCGCCGCGCACGCGGCCGGCATCGTCCACCGCGACGTCAAGCCCGAGAACGTCCTGCTCGACCTCGCCGCCGCCCCCGGCCCGGGCGGCGCCCCGCGCGCCAAGCTCACCGACTTCGGCGTGGCCCGCCTGGTCGACGCCCCCCGCCGGACCCGGGCCACCCGGATCATCGGCACCCCCGACTACCTCGCCCCCGAGATCATCGAGGGCCTGGAGCCGCGCGCCGCCGTCGACATCTACGCCCTCGCCACCGTGCTGTACGAGCTGCTGGCCGGCTTCACCCCCTTCGGCGGCGGCCACACCGGCGCGGTGCTGCGCCGGCACGTCACCGAGCAGGTGCCGCCGATCCCCGGCCTGCCGGACGGGCTGTGGCGGATCATCTCCGAGTGCCTGGCCAAGGCCCCCGCCTCCCGGCTGCGCGCCGCCGAGCTGGCCTCCCGGCTGCGCGAGCAGCTGCCCTCGCTGGCCGGCCTGCCGGTGCTCGCCGTGCCCGGCCAGGGCCGGGCCCCGGTCGAGGAGCAGCTGACCCCCGGCGAGGCCGTCTACGCCGAGATCGACGCTGGCCCCGGCATCCACAAGCGCCGCCGCGGTCCGGCCGTCCCGCTGGTGCCGGGCGCCGCCCCGGACTCCACCCGGGACACCCACACCAGCCTGCGCCGCCCGTCCGCCGACGAGCTGGCCGCCTACGCGCTGGAGTCCCGCGCCCAGCGCGCCGCCCCGGGCCACCGCCGGGACCGCCAGGCCCTGCTGCGCCGCCGCCGGATGCTGGCCGTCCTGATCGCCACCGTCCTGCTGCTGGCGGGCGCCGCCGCGGCCTGGACGGCGTTCGCGGCCACCGTCCCGGACGGCGGCCACCCGGCCCGTCCGGCGGTGTCGGGCACCGGCCCGCGGGCCCCGCAGCCGGAGCCGCCGGCGCGGCCGTGACGGCGGCCGTGACGGCGGCCGTGACCCCCGGGGAGCCGGGGGTGTCGTCATGACCACTCCCGGAACCATTACCCTGGGGGCGTGGCAGCCGTCGATCCTTCCGAAGAGCTCAAGAACCTCGATACGACCATGGGGTCGATCGAGGCCGTCCTCGACCTGGACAAGATCCGGGCCGACATCGCGGTCCTGGAGGAGGAGGCAGCCGCCCCCACCCTGTGGGACGACGTCGCGAACGCGCAGAAGGTGACCAGCCGGCTCTCCTTCCTCCAGGGCGAACTGCGCCGGGTCGAGGGCCTGCGCAGCCGCATCGACGATCTGGGCGTGCTGTTCGAGCTCGCCGAGGCCGAGGACGACGCGGACACCCGCGCCGAGGCCGAGACCGAGCTCGTCTCCCTCCAGAAGGCCGTCGAGGAGCTGGAGGTCCGCACCCTCCTGTCCGGCGAGTACGACGCCCGCGAGGCGCTGATCAACATCCGTGCCGAGGCCGGTGGCGTGGACGCCGCCGACTTCGCCGAGCAGCTCATGCGCATGTACCTGCGCTGGGCCGAGCGGCACGGGTACCCCACCGAGGTGTACGACACCTCGTACGCCGAAGAGGCCGGCATCAAGTCCGCGACCTTCACCGTGAAGGCGCCGTACGCCTACGGCACCCTCTCGGTCGAGCAGGGCACCCACCGCCTGGTGCGGATCTCGCCGTTCGACAACCAGGGCCGCCGGCAGACCTCCTTCGCCGGCGTCGAGGTCCTCCCGGTCGTCGAGCAGTCCGACCACGTCGACATCGACGAGGGCGAGCTGCGGGTGGACGTCTACCGTGCCTCCGGCCCCGGTGGCCAGGGCGTCAACACCACCGACTCGGCGGTGCGCATCACGCACATCCCGACCGGCATCGTGGTCTCCTGCCAGAACGAGCGCTCGCAGATCCAGAACAAGGCGTCCGCGATGAACGTCCTCCAGGCCAAGCTGCTGGAGCGGCGCCGCCAGGAGGAGAAGGCGGCGATGGACGCGCTCAAGGACAGCGGCAGCTCCTGGGGCAACCAGATGCGCTCCTACGTGCTGCACCCGTACCAGATGGTGAAGGACGTCCGCACCGCGTACGAGGCCGGCAACCCGCAGGCCGTGCTGGACGGCGACATCGACGGCTTCATCGAGGCCGGGATCCGCTGGCGCAAGCAGCGCGAGACCAGCGCCGAGTAACGGCCGACATCGACGAAGGGCCCCGACCGCAGCGGTCGGGGCCCTTCGTCGTACGCGTCGTGGGTCGTCAGGCCAGTGCCTGCCGGGCGATCAGCGCCACCGCGAGCAGTCCGGCCAGCAGGGCCAGCAGCATCGCGGGGGAGAGCGCGGCGAACGGGCTCTGCTGCTCCTGAAGCCGGGCCCGGTTGGCCCGGCACACCGGGCAACGCCCGTCGCTGACGCGGCCGTTGCAGTTGGCGCACACCAGATGGTCGCAGGTCATGCGATCTCCTCCTCGCTGCTACAGCCAACGCACCGGACGGGGCTTTGGTTCCATGCACTGCCCTGTACGGGGGAGCGGCCGTGACACGGTCGCCCACCTCCACTCTGCCAGGTTCCGGCAGTTCCGGCTTCCGGGCTGTGAGATGCCTCGCAATATTCGGGGCATAAGCGGACATTCTCCCGCAGAGTCCGGCCGTTGTCACGGGCGGCCCCTGCGGGCCGGTCGCCGATTCGCGTATGGTCCCAGACCGGGAGCAGCCCACCGCGCTCCTTTCGCCCGCCCATGGACCGGGCCTCCGGGGCGGATCGACCGAGGACTGGCGCCGCCTAGGATGGCCTCCGTGATGCAGCCGTGATCAGATTCGACAACGTCTCCAAGACCTATCCCAAGCAGAACCGTCCCGCCCTGGACAACGTCTCGCTGGAGATCGAGAAGGGTGAGTTCGTCTTCCTGGTCGGCTCGTCCGGCTCGGGAAAGTCCACCTTCCTGCGCCTGTGCCTGCGCGAGGAGCGTCCCAGCACGGGCGCGGTGCACGTACTGGGCAAGGACCTCGGCAAGCTGTCCAACTGGAAGGTGCCGCACATGCGCCGCCAGCTGGGCACCGTCTTCCAGGACTTCCGCCTGCTGCCGAACAAGACGGTCGCGCAGAACGTCGCCTTCGCCCTGGAGGTGATCGGCAAGCCCAAGAGCGCCATCAACAAGGTGGTGCCCGAGGTGCTGGAGCTGGTCGGCCTCGGCGGCAAGGAGGACCGCATGCCGGGCGAGCTGTCCGGTGGTGAGCAGCAGCGCGTGGCCATCGCCCGCGCCTTCGTGAACCGTCCGATGCTGCTCATCGCCGATGAGCCCACCGGCAACCTCGACCCGCAGAACTCGGTCGGCATCATGAAGCTGCTCGACCGCATCAACCGCACCGGCACCACGGTGCTGATGGCCACCCACGACCAGGCCATCGTCGACCAGATGCGCAAGCGCGTCATCGAACTCGACAAGGGGCTGCTCGTCCGCGACCAGGCCCGCGGCGTCTACGGATACCAGCACTGACCGACCAGCGCTGACCCGTGGGGCCGCCGGCCCGACCCGCCAGACCAGAGCAGTACCGACCCTGGAGTTGTATCCCGCATGCGTGCCCAGTTCGTCCTGTCGGAGATCGGTGTGGGTCTCCGACGCAACCTGACCATGACCATCGCGGTCGTGGTCAGCGTCGCGCTCTCCCTCGCCCTCGCCGGTTCCTCGCTCCTGGTCCGCGACCAGGTGAACTCCATGAAGGGGTACTGGTACGACAAGGTCGAGGTGAGCATCTACTTCTGCACGAAGGCGGACGCCCGCAACTCGCCCCAGTGCGACAAGGGCGCGGCCACCGACCAGCAGGTCCAGGACATCAAGGACCAGCTGGACAAGATGACCTCGGTGGTCCAGTCGTCCACCTACGAGAGCTCGCCCGAGGCGTACAAGCACTGGAAGGAGATGAACCCGGACAACCCGCTCATCTCCGTCCTGGGTCCGGACGCCATGCCGCAGTCCTGGCGGGTCAAGCTCAACGACCCGACCAAGTACGACGTGATCCAGAGCGCCTTCGCCGGCAAGCCCGGCGTCAAGTCGGTCGAGGACCAGCGGAAGATCCTGGAGAACCTGTTCGGCCTGCTCAACGGCCTCCAGACGGCGGCCTTCGTGATCATGGTGCTGATGCTGTTCGTCGCCCTGCTGCTGATCGTCAACACCGTCCGGGTGTCGGCGTACAGCCGGCGGCGCGAAACCGGGATCATGCGCCTGGTCGGTGCCTCGAACTTCTACGTCCAGATGCCCTTCATCGCCGAGGCGGCCTTCTCGGCGCTGCTGGGCGCGGCGATGGCCTCCGGACTGCTGATCGGCGGGCACTTCTTCGTCCAGAACTGGCTGGCCGACCGGGTGCAGTTCATCCACTTCATCGGGCTCGGCTCGGTGCTCGCGGTGATACCGCTGCTGATCGTGGTGGGTATGGGCATGGCCGGCGTCGCGGCCTTCTTCACCCTGCGCAAGTACCTCAAGGTCTGATTCCCGCAGGCCCGACGGCCCCGTACGGCACTGCGCCGTACGGGGCCGTCGGCGTTCCGCGGTCCACCGTTGCGGTTCGTCCCGCGCGCGGCGGTGTCTACACTCCGGTGCCATGCTGCAAACTCCGCGCAGGGCCCGCCAGGTGACCGTGCTCAGCCTGGTGTTCGGCGCCGTGCTGCTGGCCGGCGCGGCCACCGGCGCCTGGGGCGACCCGGGCGACCCGCCGCACCGGTCCTCCGCCGACACCGCCCGGGCCGCCGGCGGGCTACCGGCGGACCCGGCCGGCGCCACCCTGTCGGAGCAGCAGGCCGAGCACCTGCTGGCGGCCGGCGGCGACCGCTGGGGCGCGTACTACAGCGCCCAGGAGTACGCGGAGTTCAGCCAGGGCCTGGACGGCCGCTACCCGGGCGTCGGCCTCTCGGTCGGCCGCGGCCAGGACGGCGTCACCGAGGTCTCCCAGGTCGCCCCCGGCGGCCCGGCCGCCGCGGCCGGGATCGCCCCCGGCGACCGGCTCGTGCGGATCGGTCAGGACCAGGCCGACCACCTGCCGGTCACCGAGGTGGTCGCGCGGTTGCGCGGCCGGGGCGAGGAGCGCCGGGCCGGCTCCGAGGTCACCCTGGCGGTCCGGCGCGGCGGGGCGGAGGAGCGCGAACTGCGGCTGCGGCGCGTGCTCCTGGACAGTCGGCAGGTCACCGCGGAGCAGCTGGGCAAGGGCGTGCTGCGGGTGACCGTGCGCGCCTTCACCAGCGGCGTGGCCGACCAGGTGCGCGCCGCGCTGCGCGCCCCGCACACCGGCGTGGTGCTCGATCTGCGCGGCAACTCCGGCGGGTTGGTCGACGAGGCGGCCGGCACCGCCGGGATCTTCCTGGACGGCGGAACGGTCGGCTCGTACCAGGAGCGCGGCGAGACCAGGGAGTTGACCGCCCCGCCCGGCGGCGACCAGCGCACCCCGCTGGTGCTGCTGGTGGACGGCGGCACGATGAGCGCCGCCGAACTGCTCGCCGGGGCCCTCCAGGACCGCAGCCGCGCCGTGGTGGTGGGCTCGCGGACCTTCGGCAAGGGCACCGTCCAGCAGCCCAGCCGGCTCGCCGACGGCGCCGTGCTGGAGCTGACCGTCGGCCGCTACTACACCCCGGCCGGACGCTCCCCGGACGGTACCGGCCTGACGCCCGACGTCCCGGCCGGTTCGGGCGAGGAGGCCGACGAGCTCGCCCTGCGGGTCCTCGCGGGGCTCGGCACCCGTGCCTAAAGCAGCTGCCCCATCCGGCCCCGAAGTGCGAGAATGACCGGGTTATGGCAAAGGAAACCGGACAGAAGCTGATCGCGCAGAACAAGAAGGCGCGACACGAGTACACGATCCTCGACACCTACGAGTGCGGCCTGGTGCTCACCGGCACCGAGGTCAAGTCGCTGCGCGAGGGGCGGGCCAACCTGGTCGACGGCTACGCGTACATCCAGAACCACGAGGCGTGGATCGACAACGTCTTCATCCCCGAGTACACCCAGGGGACGTGGACCAACCACGCGGCCCGGCGCAAGCGCAAGCTGCTGCTGCACAGGATGGAGATCCAGAAGATCGAGACCAAGGTCCGCGACGCGGGCCACACCCTGGTCCCGCTCTCGCTGTACTTCAAGGACGGCCGGGTGAAGCTCGAACTGGCCCTCGCGGTCGGCAAGAAGCTCTACGACAAGCGGCAGACCCTGCGCGAGAAGCAGGACACCCGCGAGACGGCCCGCGCCGTGGCGGCGGCCCGGCGGCGCCAGAGTTAATCGGCTGGACCCCCGCTGGTCGCCTCGCGTAGTATGGCGCCAGCAACAAGGACGGTCACCGTCCGAGCTGTTTCTCAACAAAACATGGGGATGATCGGTTTCGACAGGGGATGTTGAAACAGGGGAAGCGAGCCGAGGAACGCGGCAATGATCTCGTTAACCACGTGTCGCAAAAAAATAATCGCCAACTCTAAGCGCGATTCCCAGCAGTTCGCTCTCGCTGCCTAATAAGCACCGATAGCGCTTGGGTGTCAGACCGGGGAGTTCCCGACCCGGACCCTGGCATAATCTAGGGAACTCAACCGTCCGCCCGGGCTGCGAGGGTGGATGGGAAATCAAACAGCAGCTGGGCCTGTTGGCGGCTTGTCCGTGTGACCGCCAGGGCCGAGAAAAGCACAGCGGACTGCGCTCGGAGAAGCCCTGAATTAACTCCACTGGACCCGGGTTCGATTCCCGGCATCTCCACCACCCCATGTTGACTCGAAGGGCCGCCCTCCGCTCCGCGGAGGGCGGCCCTTCGATTTTTGTACGTTCCGGAGCAGCGCGGCCCGGGGGTGGCGGCGTAGGATCATCCGTCCGCTCGTTTTCCGGAGCGGGATTCCGCCGCAACCACCGAGGCCATGCAGAGCAACACGCCCACCACCCCCGCCACCGACCACGAGACCGTCCGCGCGCGCGAGATCGCCGGTGAGCAGCAGCACCTCGACACCGTCTACCACCGGTTGGAGGAGAAGCTCGCCGAGGCCGAGTACATCCTGGAGGACGCCGCCAAGCGGGTCCAGGTCGGCACCCCCGGCGCGCTCGCCGAACGCGACGCCCAGGTCTACCGGGCCGGCGCCCACCTCCACCGACTGAACAGCGAGTTCGAGGACTTCCTGTTCGGCCGGATCGACCTCCAGCGGGCGGACGCCCCGGAGGAGCACGGGATCCCGTCGGACACCCCGCTCGACCCGGCCGACCCGGCCGTCGCCGAGACCCTCCACATCGGCCGACTGGGCGTGCTGGACGCCGAGTACGGACCGCTGGTGATCGACTGGCGCGCGCCCGCCGCCGCCCCCTTCTACCGCGCCACCCCGGTCGAACCGGGCCGGGTGATCCGTCGCCGGGTGATCCGCTCCAAGGGCCGCAAGGTGATCGGCGTCGAGGACGACCTGCTGCGTCCGGACCTCGCCCCGACCCTGGACGGCGAGGAGCTGGCCGTGGTCGGCGACGGTGCGCTGATGGCCTCGCTGGGCCGCGCCCGCAGCCACTCGATGCGCGACATCGTCTCCTCCATCCAGAAGGAGCAGGACGAGGTGATCCGCGCCGCCGCCGCGGGCGCCACCCTGGTCACCGGCGGCCCCGGCACCGGCAAGACCGCCGTGGCCCTGCACCGCGCCGCCTACCTGCTCTACCAGGACCGCCGCCGCTACGCCGGGGGCATCCTGGTGGTCTCGCCGACCCCGCTGCTGGTGTCCTACACCGAGGGCGTGCTGCCCGCGCTGGGCGAGGAGGGCCAGGTCGCCATCCGGGCGGTCGGCTCGCTGGTGGACGGCATCGAGGCCGGCACCTACGACACTCCCGAGGCGGCCCGGGTCAAGGGTTCGGGCCGGATGGTGCAGCTGCTGCGCCGGGCCGCCCGCGCGGCGCTGGAGCTGGGCGCGCCGCAGGAGCTGAAGGTCGTCGCCCGCGGCGAGGTGCTGAAGCTGGACGCCTCCCGGCTGAAGGCCGTGCGCGGCAACGTGGTGGGCTCCGGCGGCACCCCGCTGAACCTGCTGCGCCCGCGGGCCCGCCGGCTGCTGCTGGACGCCCTGTGGCAGCAGGCCACCAGGGACCTGCCGAAGCCCGCCGACCACTACGCCCGCGAGCAGCGCCAGGAGGAGAAGGAGTCCTTCGACGAGTACGTCTCGGACGAGGCGTCGTTCCTGGACTTCCTGGACGCCTGGTGGCCGGCGCTGAGCCCGCGCCGGGTGCTCGGCACGCTGCGGCAGCACCGGCACACCAACCGGATCGCCCGCCGCGCCGTCACCCCGGACGAGGCCAGGCTGCTGGCCGCCTCCTGGCGCCACCTGTCCGCGGAGGGCGCGGGCGCGCTGTCCGCGCACGACGTCGCGCTGATCGACGAGCTCCAGGTGCTGCTGGGCGAGCCGGCCCGCCCGAAGGTCCGCGAGGTGGACGCGGTGGACCTGCTGAGCGGCCTGGAGGAGGTCACCACCTTCGCCGACCGCTCCACCCGCCAGCGCGACCGCCAGCCGGTCGAGCGCAGGGAGTACGCGCACATCATCGTGGACGAGGCGCAGGACCTCACCCCGATGCAGTGGCGGATGATCGGCCGCCGGGCCCGGATGGCCACCTGGACGATCGTCGGCGACCCGGCGCAGTCCTCCTGGCCGTTCCCGCAGGAGGCCCAGGCCGCACTGGACGACGTGCTCTCCGGCAAGCCGCGCCGCCGCTTCACGCTGACCGTGAACTACCGCAACCCGGCCGAGATCGCCGAGGTCGCGGCGAAGGTGCTGGCGCTGGCCGCGCCGGGCACCCCGTCGCCGAGCGCGGTGCGCCGCGTCGGCGTGGAGCCGCGCTTCGCGGCCACCACCGACCCCTCGCCGGAGGCCTTCGGCGAGGCCGCCCGGGCCGAGCTGGAGCGGCTGCTGACCGAGGTGGACGGCACCGTGGCGATCGTGGTGCCGATGGACCGCCGGGACGAGGCGGCCGGCTGGGCCGAGGGCCTGGGCGGGCGCGTGGTGGCGCTGGGCAGCCTGGAGGCCAAGGGCCTGGAGTACGACGCGACCGTGGTGGCCGACCCGACCGGCATCGCCGGCGAGTCGGAGGCCGGGCTGCGGGTGCTGTACGTGGCGCTGACCCGCGCGACCCAGCGGCTGACCGTGCTCTCCGGTCCGGACGACCTGCCGGACGCGGACGGCGTGCCCGCGCTGTTGCACGGCTGACGGCCCGTCGGGTCCCGACGGCACTCGTCGGGACCCGACGGAAGAAGGCCCCTCACCGGACGGTGAGGGGCCTTCAGACGTTTACGACACCGACCCGCCATGCTCGCCTCGCGGCAAGTGGTCCCTCGAAGGGACGAAGGTTGGGCCCGGGGGCTTGGATCGAGCCGGTGTCCCGTCCAATGTAACGCATCGGCCGGGAGAGGCAAGGAGTGAGCGGCGGGGACCGGCGGCCATTGGGCGGGATTGTCGGGTCCGCACACTCAATGAACGTTATTTCTGGCTACCCCTTGGAAGGTGCGACGATCGAGGTCTAGCATGCGCGGGCGATGCCTTCAACAAAATGTTGAGCCTGCGGGACAGACGGAAGAAGGAAGCGTCGATGGCGACGGTGCCCAGTGTCTCCAACTCGATCACGGTACGGCTGGAGGTCCCGGCCCGGGGCAACGCCGTCAGTGCGATCACCACGGCCGTGGAGTCCTCCGGCGGGTCGGTGACCGGTCTCGACGTCACCGCCTCCGGCCTGGAGGCGCTGCGGATCGACGTCACGGTGGCGGCCTCCTCGGTCGCGCACGGCGAGGAGATCGTCGAGAAGCTGCGCGCGATCGACGGCGTGTCGATCGGCAAGGTCTCGGACCGCACCTTCCTGATGCACCTCGGCGGCAAGATCGAGATGTCCTCGAAGCTGCCGATCCGCAACCGTGACGACCTCAGCATGATCTACACCCCCGGCGTCGCCCGGGTCTGCATGGCGATCGCGGAGAACCCCGAGGACGCGCGCCGCCTGACCATCAAGCGCAACAGCGTCGCCGTGGTCACCGACGGCTCGGCGGTGCTGGGCCTGGGCAACATCGGCCCCGAGGCCGCGCTGCCGGTCATGGAGGGCAAGGCGGCCCTGTTCAAGCGCTTCGCCGGGATCGACGCCTGGCCGATCTGCCTGGACACCCAGGACACCGACGAGATCGTCGCCATCGTCAGGGCGATCGCCCCGGGCTTCGCCGGGATCAACCTGGAGGACATCTCCGCGCCGCGCTGCTTCGAGATCGAGGCCCGGCTGCGCGAGGCCCTGGACATCCCGGTCTTCCACGACGACCAGCACGGCACCGCGATCGTGGTGCTGGCCGCCCTCACCAACGCGCTGAAGGTGGTCGGCAAGCGGATCGCCGACATCCGGGTGGTGATGTCGGGCGCCGGCGCCGCCGGCACCGCGATCCTCAAGCTGCTGATGGCGGCCGGCGTCGAGCACGCCACCGTGGCGGACGTGCACGGCGTGGTCCACCTGGGCCGCGGGGACCTCAACGAGAACCTGCGCTGGATCGCCGAGCACACCAACCGCTCGGGCCGCACCGGCAGCCTCAAGGAGGCCGTGGCGGGCGCCGACGTCTTCATCGGCGTCTCGGCCCCGAACGTCCTGGACGGCGACGACCTGGCCACCATGGCGGAGGACTCGATCGTCTTCGCGCTGGCCAACCCGGACCCGGAGGTCGACCCGGCCATCGCCCGGCAGACCGCCGCCGTGGTCGCCACCGGCCGAAGCGACTTCCCGAACCAGATCAACAACGTGCTGGTCTTCCCGGGCGTCTTCCGCGGCCTGCTGGACGCCCAGAGCCGCACCGTCAACACCGAGATGATGATCGCCGCCGCCCGGGCGCTGGCCACCACCGTGGCGGACGACGAGCTGAACGCGAACTACATCATCCCGAGCGTGTTCCACAAGGACGTCGCCAAGACCGTCGCCTCCGCGGTGCGCGAGGCGGCCCTGGCGGGGGCCCAGGAGGACCCCGCGCCGGCCCGTCCGACCCCCGGCATCGTCGGCACCCTGGACACCGCCGCGTTCCCCGTCGTCAAGCTCTGACGACCGGGTCGGGCGACGTGTCACAGATCGCTCAAATGTACGAATAAGGGCCATACCCGCCCAGCCCGCCCCGAACCCTTGCGACACAAGGGCGAGGGGCGTGTTTGGGCTTGTCAGTCCTAGGGCGTACCGTAGCCCTGCACGGGGCAGGCGTGTCCGACAAGTACGGAACGTCCCCCTGGTCTTCCGGCGTGTCGTCCCGACCGCCGCCCGCGCCCGGTCCGCCGGAGCCGACGGAGCGTCACACCTCCAGCGAGCGGGCGATGTTCGGGTGGCTCGCCCGGGGCCCGATTGGCTTTCTCGGGGCCGGTCGGGGCAGGATTCGTATCCAGGCGGGCGGGTGGGCCTTCGACGGCTCCGGCGCGCGGCATCGGGTACGGACCCGGCCTGCGACCACGCATTGCCTGCATGAGCACAGTGTGCGGACCTGCGGCCCATCCGGGTGCCCCCCGGTGGGAGCACCGATGGGCCCCCGCGCACCGCAAGCGAACAGACCACAGGAGTACACATGAACCGCAGTGAGCTGGTGGCCGCGCTGTCCGAGCGCGCCGAGGTGACCCGCAAGGACGCCGACGCCGTTCTGGCCGCCTTCGCCGAGATCGTCGGCGAGGTCGTCGCCAAGGGCGACGAGAAGGTCACCATCCCCGGTTTCCTGACCTTCGAGCGCACCCACCGCGCTGCCCGCACCGCCCGCAACCCGCAGACCGGCGAGCCGATCCAGATCGCCGCGGGCTACAGCGCCAAGGTGAGCGCCGGCTCGAAGCTGAAGGAAGCCGCCAAGGGCGCTGCCTGAGCCACCCCTTGAACGCCCGAGAGGCCGGGCTCCCCGCTGGGGAGCCCGGCCTCTCGCCGTTGGGACCGGACCGTCAGGCGTCGACCAGCTGCTCGCTGGGCAGCTCGACGTGGGCGCCCAGGTCGCGCAGCTTGTCCATGAAGTTCTCGTAGCCGCGGTTGATCAGGTCGATGCCGTGCACGGTCGAGGTGCCCTCGGCCGCCAGCGCCGCGATCAGGTACGAGAAGCCGCCGCGCAGGTCCGGGATGACCAGCTCGGAGCCGATCAGCTTGGACGGGCCGGAGACGACCGCGGAGTGCAGGAAGTTGCGGGCGCCGAAGCGGCACGGCGTGCCGCCCAGGCACTCGCGGTAGAGCTGGATGTGCGCGCCCATCTGGTTCAGCGCGCCGGTGAAGCCGAGCCGCGACTCGTACACCGTCTCGTGGACGATGGACAGGCCGGTGGCCTGGGTCAGCGCGACCACCAGCGGCTGCTGCCAGTCGGTCTGGAAGCCCGGGTGCACGTCGGTCTCCAGGGCGATCGCCTTGAGCTCGCCGCCCGGGTGCCAGAAGCGGATGCCCTCGTCGTCCACCTCGAAGGCGCCGCCGACCTTCCGGAAGGTGTTCAGGAAGGTCATCATCTCCAGCTGGCGGGCGCCGCGGACGTAGATGTCGCCCTTGGTGGCCAGCGCCGCGCAGGCCCAGGAGGCCGCCTCCAGGCGGTCCGGCAGCGCGCGGTGGTTGTAGCCGTTCAGCTCGTCCACGCCGGTGATCAGGATCGTCCGGTCGGTGCCCAGCGTGATGATCGCGCCCATCTTCTGCAGCACGCAGATCAGGTCGACGATCTCCGGCTCGATGGCCGCGTTGCGCAGCTCGGTGACGCCCTCGGCGAGGACGGCGGTGAGCAGCACCTGCTCGGTCGCGCCGACCGAGGGGTAGGGCAGCTCGATCTTGGTGCCGCGCAGCCGCTGCGCGGCGACCAGGTAGGTGCCCTGCGGGTGCTTCTCGATGGTGGCGCCGAACTGGCGCAGCACCTCGAAGTGGAAGTCGACGGGGCGGCCGCCGATGTCGCAGCCGCCGAGGCCGGGGATGAAGGCGTGGCCGAGGCGGTGCAGCAGCGGGCCGCAGAACAGGATCGGGATCCGCGAGGAGCCGGCGTGCGCGTCGATGTCGGCGACGTTGGCGCTCTCGACGTGCGAGGGGTCGAGGATCAGCTCGCCGTCCTCGTCACCGGTGCGCACGGTCACGCCGTGCAGCTGCAGCAGGCCGCGGACCACCTTGACGTCGCGGATGTCCGGGACGTTGCGCAGTCTGCTGGGGCCCTGCCCGAGGAGGGCGGCGACCATGGCCTTGGGCACCAGGTTCTTCGCACCGCGGACGCGGATCTCGCCTTCGAGCGGATTTCCGCCATGGACCAGCAGGACGTCGTCGGTCATCGTTCTCGCAATCCGGGGTGCCAGAGGAGTCGGAAAGGGCGGCTCCGGGAGAGAGCCGGTGGTGGACCGTTCGTACGGGCGCGTTCGGGCCCCCGGCGAAACCGAGTCGGCACCGTATAGGCGTCCACCAGACGTAGATGGTAGTAGGCGCTCCGTTGGTTCCCGTGAGCCTCTCCCGTGATGGTGCTCTCTCCGGGCCCGCGCCCGCCCCCCGGTGCGGCCGTACGGGTGTTCGTCCGGCGTGGGGGTTTCCGGGTGTTGCGGTGTCCGAGCGGTGCCGTTCTGCGGGATCATGTGGGCATGACGGCGGCCCATTCGCACGGAGGCCGGTCCCACACCGGCTGTCTGCTCGTCGCGACGCCCCTGCTCACCGACCCGAACTTCGCGCGGGCGGTGGTGCTGCTCCTCGACCACGACGTCGAGGGGGCGCTCGGCGTGGTCCTCAACCGGCCGACGCCGGTCGAGGTGGGAAGCGTGCTGGACGGCTGGAACAGACTCGTCGGACAGCCGGCCGTGGTGTTCCAGGGCGGCCCGGTGGCGCTGGACTCGGCGCTCGGCCTCGCGGTGGCACCGGGGGAGCCGGGCACCGGCGAGCCGCTCGGCTGGCGCCGGGTGCACGGCGCGATCGGCCTGGTGGACCTGGAGGCGCCGCCCGAGGTGCTGGCCGGGGAGCTGGGCAGCCTGCGGATCTTCGCCGGGTACGCCGGCTGGTCGCCGGGGCAGCTGGAGGCGGAGCTGGAGAGCGGCGCCTGGTACCTGGTGGACTGCGAGCCGGGGGACGTCTCCAGTCCCGAGCCGGAGCGGCTGTGGCGTGCGGTCCTGCGCCGCCAGCGCGGCCCGCTCGCCCTGCTGGCGACCTACCCGGACGACCCCACGATGAACTGAGCCGACCGGCCCCGCGCCGCGACACTGGCCGGGTTTCCGGAGGCCCCCATAGACTTGGCACCCATGAGCACTCTTGAGCCCGAGCGCGGCCTCGGCACCGGCACCCTGGTCGAGCCCGTCCCACAGGTGTCCCACGGGGACGGCGACCACGAGCGCTTCGCGCACTACGTCCAGAAGGACAAGATCATGGAGAGTGCCCTCTCCGGGTCTCCCGTGGTGGCGCTCTGCGGCAAGGTGTGGGTGCCCGGGCGCGACCCGAAGAAGTACCCGGTCTGCCCCATGTGCAAGGAGATCTACGACGGCATCGGCAAGCCGCAGGGCGGCGACGGCGACAACAAGTAGTCCGCGGCGCCGCGCACAACGCCGTTTTGCATAGCACCAGGGTTTCCCCGGTGGTCTATGCCAATCGTCGGGGCGTGGGCAGGATGTCGGAATGGACCTCATTCCCGCACCGTCGAGTGCCGTTCGCCGCCCGGACGAGGACTACCCGCTCGACTCCGCCACCACGCTGACCGCACCCCCCGCGCTGGCCGACGCCGAGCGCTGGCTGCGGACCACACTGTCCGCCGCCACCGGGCTGCCGCTCGGCCCGGGCCGGCCGGGTTCGGGCATCGAGCTGGTCGAGGACCGGACGCTCGCCGCCGAGGCGTACCGGATCACGGTGCGCCCCGGCCACGCCCTGCTCGCCGCGGGCGGCCCGGCCGGAGCGCTGTGGGGCGCGCAGACCCTGCGGCAGCTGCTCGGGCCGGACGCCTACCGCCGCTCGCCGCTGCGCCGCGAGGGCTGGGTCCTGCCCGGCGCCGACATCGCGGACGCCCCCCGGTTCGGCTGGCGCGGCGCGCTGCTCGACGTCGCCCGGCACTTCCTGCCGAAGTCGGACGTGCTGCGCTTCGTCGACCTGCTGGCCGCGCACAAGCTCAACGTGCTGCACCTGCACCTGACCGACGACCAGGGCTGGCGGGTGGAGATCAAGCGCTACCCGAGGCTGACCGGGCGCGGCGCCTGGCGGGAGCGCTCGATGGTCGGCTACCGGGCCGGGCAGCGCCGCGACGACCGCCCGCACGGCGGCTACTACACCCAGGACGACCTGCGCGAGATCGTCGCCTACGCGGCCGCCCGCGGGGTCACCGTCGTCCCGGAGATCGACCTGCCCGGCCACACCCAGGCCGCCGTGTCCGCCTACCCCGAGCTGGGCAACACCGACGTGGTGGACACCGCCGCGCTCGGGGTCTGGACCGACTGGGGGGTGAGCCACAACGTGCTCAACGCCTCCGAGGAGACCCTGCGCTTCTTCGAGGGCGTGCTGGAGGAGGTCCTGGAGCTCTTCCCGTCCGAGTTCATCCACCTCGGCGGCGACGAGTGCCCCAAGGAGCAGTGGAAGGACAGCGCCGCCGCGCAGGCCCGGATACGCGAGCTGGGCCTGGCCAACGAGGACGAACTGCAGAGCCACCTCATCCGGCACTTCGACGGCTGGCTGGCCGACCGCGGCCGCCGGCTGATCGGCTGGGACGAGATCCTGGAGGGCGGGCTCGCGCCGGGCGCCGCCGTCTCCTCCTGGCGCGGCTTCGGGGGCGGGGTCGCCGCCGCGAAGGCCGGGCACGACGTGGTGATGTGCCCCGAGCAGCACGTCTACTTCGACCACCGGCAGGCGGACGGACCGGACGAGCCGATCCCGGTCGGATTCGTGCGCACGCTGGAGGACGTCTACCGGTTCGAGCCGGTCCCCGAGCAGCTGGACGAGGCCGCCGCCCGGCACGTGATCGGCACCCAGGCCAACCTGTGGAGCGAGTTCATGGACAGCGCCCGGGACATCGACTACCGGGCCTTCCCCCGGCTGGTCGCCTTCGCCGAGGTCGCCTGGTCGGAGCTGCCCGCCGAGCCGGCCGAGCGGGACTTCGCCGGTTTCGAGCAGCGGCTGGCGACGCACCTGAGGGCGCTGGACGCGCTCGGCGTCGAGTACCGCCCGGCCGACGGTCCGCACCCGTGGCAGCGCCGCCCCGGGGTGCTCGGCCGGCCGATCGAGGGCCCGCCGCCGGTGCGGTAGGGGGTGTCCCGCGGGGCCTGCCGGACCCGGCGAAGACCCGCGGGAAACGCCCCGGTCCTACCCGCGGGGAACTTCTGAGCGGTCGTCCGACGTCAAGAACTGATGAACATCTGCCCTGGCCCGGAGCGGGTCGGGGCAGATACCGCCCGGTATCAGTCCCAATCGGGCAGTCCCGTTCACCGGTCCCGAAATGATCATCGAGCATTGTGTGCCAGAGTTGCCCAACCCGGCCCGATCGCCCGTACCCTACGGGCCAGGCCGGGCTGCTGACGCAGGACAGTACGGCCGAAGGCCGGCGGGCGGCAGGCGATCGATGAGCAAGTGGAGCACGGTGGGACCCAGGTGAACCGGACGATCATGCTGCCGGCCTCCCTCGACGAGGCCGTCGACGCGCTGGCCGCCGCCCCGGCCGCGGTACCGGTGGCCGGAGCCACCGACCTGATGGAGGCCGTCAACGCCGGCCGACTGCGCCCCGCCGCCCTGGTCGGCCTCGGCCGGATCACCGAACTGCGCGGCTGGCGCTACGAGGACGGCGGCACGGCCGTGCTCGGCGCCGGACTAACCCACGCCCGGATGGACCGCCCCGACTTCGCGGCGCTCATCCCCGCGCTCGCCGACGCCGCCCGCACCGCCGGCCCGCCGCAGGTCCGCAACGTCGGCACCCTCGGCGGGAACATCGTCACCGCCGCCCCGGCCGGCGACACCCTCCCGGTGCTCACCGCGCTGGAGGCCAGCGTCACCCTGGCCCGGGCCGGGGGCACCCGCGAGGTGCCGGTCAGTCACCTGCTCACCGGACTCGACCCGGTGCGCCCCGGCGAACTGCTCACCTGGGTGCGCGTCCCGCTGCTGCACGCCCCGCAGGTCTTCCTCAAGGCCACCGGCCGCAGCGGACCGGCCCGCGCCACCGCCTCCGTCGCCCTGGTCCTCGACCCGGCCCGGCGCTCGGTGCGCTGCGCCGTCGGGGCCGTCGCGCCGGTGCCGCTGCGCCCGCTGGAGGCCGAGGCCTGGGTGGCCGGCTGCATCGACTGGGACGGCAGCCGGGAGATCGACCCGGCCGCGACCGCCGCCTTCGGCGAGTACGTGGCCGCCGCCTGCGTCCCCGACAACTACGGCGCCGAGGGCGCCTGGGAGGCCGTGACCGAGGGGCCGACCGCGGCCGCGGTTCGGTTGCGGCGTACCGTATCGGTGCTGGCCCGACGGGCACTGGGAAGGGCGCTGAAGTGACCACAGACCCCATCGAGACCCTGGACGCCGACCCGCTCGGCCTCTCCCCGCAGGTCAGCCGCGAGCTGCGCCCGTGCGCCTCGTACACGCTGCGGGTCAACGGTTTCGAACGGCCCGTCACCGACGCGTGGATCGGCGAGAGCCTGCTCTACGTGCTGCGCGAGCGGCTCGGCCTGGCCGGCGCCAAGGACGGCTGCGAGCAGGGCGAGTGCGGGGCCTGCTCGGTGCAGGTGGACGGCCAGCTGGTGGCCGGCTGCCTGGTGCCCGCCGCCCTGGCCGCGGACAGCGAGATCAGCACCGTCGAGGGCCTGTCCGCCGCCGGCGGCGCGAGCGCCGTCCAGCAGGCGCTGGCCGCCTCCGGCGCCGTCCAGTGCGGCTACTGCACCCCCGGCATGGCGATGGCGGTGCACGACCTGCTCCAGCGCAACCACCGGCCCACCGAGGTGGAGGCCCGTCAGGCGCTGTGCGGCAACCTCTGCCGCTGCACCGGCTACCGGGGCGTGCTGGCCGCCGTCCAGACCGTCGCGGACGCCCGCGCGGCGGAGGCCGAGGAGGCGGAGGAGGCCGCCGCGCTCGCCGAGGCCGCCGCGCAGGCCGCCGGGCCCGCCCCCGGGGGGCGGGCCGAGCCGGTCGCCGAACCGCCCGCCGACGTGCCGGTGGACGCGCCGGTCGAACCCGGGCAGGCCGTCGAGCCGCCGGTCTACGCCGACGCCGACGCCTGGATCGAGCACGTCCCGCAGCAGCCCGTCGAGGCCCACCCGGTCGCCCACCCGGCGGAGCATTACCACCCGGAGCAGCACGCCGCCGAGCAGCACCACCCGGCGCAGCCCGCCGTGGAACAGCCCGCCATGGCACAGCCCGCCGTCGAGCAGGCCCCGGCCGGGCTGCCGTACGGCGACCCCCAGGGCGGCTACGACACCGGCGTGTACGACACCACCGTGCTGGCCCCGATCCGGGACGACATCCCCGCCCGGATCCCCGCCCAGGCCGCCGACGACCAGGTGTACTACCCGCCGCAGGGCTACCCCGAGCAGCCGTACCAGGCCACCCCCGCGCACGGCACCTACGTGCCCTACCCGGACGGCCACCAGCAGCAGAACGGCTACGACACCGGGTACGACGCCCCGGTCTACGAGCCCACCCCCGCGCACGGGACCCCGCTGCCCGGCTCCGTCTACGACGGCACGCCGCCGCACGGCACCCCGTACGCCGCCCCGCACCCGCACGGTGCCCCGGCCGAGGGCGGCGCCCCGGCCGGTGTCCCGTACGGTGCCACCCCCGCCCACGGCATCCGGCTCCCCGAGGACGACCACGCATCATGACGTCGCCTACCGACATCGGCGCAGCACTCCAGCAGGACGGCGGCGAGGGCGGCGCACCGGAGCCGATCGGCCTGGGCAGCTCCCCGCTGCGCAGCGACGCGCTGCCCAAGGCGCTCGGCATCTACCCGTACGCGGCCGACCTGTGGGCCGAGGGGCTGCTGTGGGGCGCGGTGCTGCGCTCTCCGCACCCGCACGCCCGGATCCGGGGCATCGACACCTCGGCCGCGCTGGCGCTGCCCGGCGTGCACGCCGTGGTCACCGCCGCCGACCTGCCGCCCGGACCGGACGGCACCCCCGACGGCGCCCCGGCCGGGCCGATCGTCGCCGACCGGCCGGTGCTGGCCGCCGGCGTGGTGCGCCACCACGGCGAGCCGATCGCCGCGGTGGCCGCCGACCACCCGGACACCGCCCGGCTGGCGGTCGGCCTGATCGCGGTCGACTACGAGCCGCTGGAGGCCGTCACCGACCCGGAGCAGGCCTTCACCGCGCCGCCGCTGCACCCGGACGGCAACCTGTTCCGCCACCTGCCGCTGCGCACCGGGGACCCGGACGCGGTCGGCGAGATCGTCGTCGAGGGCCTCTACCAGGTCGGCCGGCAGGACCCGGCCCCGCTCGGCGCCGAGGCCGGGCTGGCCGTACCGCGCCCGGACGGCGGCGTCGAGCTGCACCTGTCCTCCACCGACCCGCACGGCGACCGCGACCGCACCGCCGCCTGCCTGGGCCTGGAGCCGGACCGGGTCCGGCTGGTGGTCACCGGCGTGCCCGGCGCCACCACCGACCGCGAGGACCTCTCGTTCCAGGTCACCCTGGCCCTGCTGGCGCTGCGCACCGGGCGGCCGGTGAAGATGACGCTCACCCGCGAGGAGTCCTTCCACACCCACGCCTCGCGCCACCCCGCGCTCCTGCGCTACCGCCACCACGCCGACGCCGAGGGCACGCTGGTGAAGGTCGAGGCGCAGATCCTGCTGGACGGCGGCGCCTACGCGGACGTCTCCGCCGAGGCGCTGGCCGCCGCGACGGCCTTCTCGGCCGGTCCGTACGTCTGCCCGAACGTCTTCGTGGACGCCTGGGCGGTGCGCACCAACAACCCGCCGGCCGGCCGGATGCGCGGCGAGGGCGCCCTGCAGGCCTGCTTCGCGTACGAGTCGCAGCTGGACCAGCTGGCCGCCCGGATCGGCGTGGACCCGGTGGAGATCCGCCGCCGCAACGCGATGTCCACCGGCGACCCGCTGCCCACCGGTCAGGCCGTCACCTGCCCGGCGCCGGTGCGCGCCCTGCTGGACGCGGTCGCCGCCGAGCCGCTGCCGGCCCTGCCGGTGGACGACCCGGACGCCGAGTGGCTGCTGCCCGGCGGGCCCGGCGGCGCGGGCGACCCGGCGGCGGTGCGGCGCGGGATCGGCTACGCCGTCGGCATGGTGCACATGCTGGGCGCCGAGGGCGAGGACGAGGTCTCCACGGCGACCGTGCGGGTCAGCGGGGACCACGCCACGGTGATCTGCGCGGCGGTCGACGCCGGGCAGGGCTTCGCCACGCTGGCCCGGCAGATCGTGCAGACCGTGCTGGGCGTCAGCGAGGTCTACATCGCCCCGGCCGACAGCGACCAGTCGATCGCCGGGCCGTCCGCCCGCGGCCGGCACACCTGGGTCTCCGGCGGCGCCGTCGAGCGGGCCGCGCTGATGGTCCGCCACCAGCTGCTGCAGCCGATCGCGGCGAACTTCGGGATGTCCGCGGAGCTGCTCCAGATCGCCGACGGCAAGATCACCTCGTACGACGGGGTGCTCGGCATGCCGGTCGCCGAGGCGCTGGAGGGCAAGGAGCTCTGGGCCACCGCGCAGTGCCGCCCGCACCCCACCGAGCCGCTGGACGAGGCCGGGCAAGGCGACGCCTTCGTCTCCATCTCGTTCTGCGCGATGCGTGCGGTGGTGGACGTGGACATCGAGCTGGGCGCCGTGCGGGTGGTCGAGATGACGGTCGCCCAGGACGTCGGCCGGGCGCTGAACCCGCGCCAGATCGAGGACCGGATCGAGGCGGGAGTGGCCCAGGGCGTGGGCCTGGCGCTGCTGGAGGACCTGCGGACGGAGGGCGGGGTGCTGCTGAACCCCTCGCTCACCGGCTACCGGCTGCCCACCGCGCTGGACACCCCGGAGGTGCGGATCGCCGCGCTGCTGGAGGAGCGCGACGTGGTGGCCCCGTTCGGCGCGAAGGCGGTCGGAGCGGTGCCCGCGGTGGTCGCCCCGGCGGCCGTCGCCGCGGCCGTGCGCGCCGCCACCGGCCTGCCGGTCGGCCGGCTGCCGATCCGGGCGGAGGACGCCGTCACCGCCTGACCGGGAGCTCCCGGGACGGACCGGGAGCTCCCGGAAAAGGCGGAAAGCAGGGAAAGGAAATTGCCGGCCGACTTTCCGAGTCGACCGGCAATTCCCTTTTCCGGTGAGGCCATGGCGGGAATCGAACCCGCGTGCACCGCTTTGCAGACGGTTCCCTAAGCCACTCGGGCACACGGCCAGTGAATTCATAGTGGCCGATCCGGGGGAGAGGGGTCAATGCCCTTATGTAAATTCTGTATGGCAAGGTGTGCTACCGTCGGGGACAGGTGGCGGTATTTCCGCCACCCCGGACGAGCGCGTCGTACCCGGTGACGACAAGACGGCGCAGTTCAGCGGCAATCCGGCCGCTGTGGACTGCGGAGGTACCACCGTCATGGCCTGGCTCGTTCTGATCGTCTCGGGTGTCCTGGAGACCGTTTGGGCGGTCGCCCTGGAATCGTCCAAGGGCTTCACCCGCCTCGTTCCCAGCCTCGTCTTCGGCATCGCACTGCTGTTCAGCATGGGCGGCCTGGCGTACGCGATGCGCACCATTCCGATCGGCACCGGCTACGCCGTCTGGGTGGGCATCGGAGCGGTCGGCACCGCGGTCTACGGCATGGCCGTCCTGGGGGATGCGGTGACCATGGCCCGGATCGCCTGCCTGCTGCTGATCGTCTCCGGCGTGGTGGGCCTCAAGGTGCTGCACTGACCTCCGCCGCGGTCCCGGCCGGGGCCCGTCCTGGGTCCCGGGGCCCGTCCTAGGCCTTGCGGCCGAGGAGATCACCGACCGGGGTCAGGGGTCATCGGGGCAGACGGCTCTTACGATGTTACGTATGACCACTGCCTCCCCCACCTCGGTCGACCCCGTACCGATACCCCTCGACGACGACCCCGGTGGTGGGGTCCTCGGCGGCCGCTACCGTGCCCTGACGCTGGGGATCGTCTCGGTGGTCCTGGTGATCGCCTTCGAGGCAACGGCCGTCAACACCGCGATGCCGACCGCGGCCCGCGAGCTGAACGGGCTCGGGCTGTACGCGTTCGCCTTCTCCGGCTACTTCACCACCACCCTGTTCGCCCTGGTCGTCTCCGGCCAGTGGTGCGACCGGAGCGGCCCGCTGCGGCCGCTGTTCAGCGGCATCGCCGTGTTCGGCGTGGGGCTGGTGGTGGCCGGGACGGCACCCGGGATGTGGGTGTTCGTGGCCGGGCGGGCCATCCAGGGCCTCGGCGGCGGGCTGGTGATCGTCGCCCTGTACGTGGTGGTCGGCCGGGCCTACCCGGAGCGGCTGCGGCCCGCGGTGTTCGCGGCCTTCTCCTCGGCCTGGGTGCTGCCCTCGATCATCGGTCCGCTGGTCTCCGGGGCCGTCACCCAGCACCTGGGGTGGCGCTGGGTGTTCCTGGCCGTGCCGGTGCTGATCCTGCTGCCGCTGGCCGTGATGGGCCCGGCACTGGCCCGCACCGAGCGGGAGCACCCGGTGGCCAGGGGCGCGGCCTTCGACCGCCGTCGCACCCTGCTGGCCGCGATGGCGGCGGTCGGCGCCGGCCTGCTGCAGTACGCGGGCCAGCGGCGCGACCTGATCGGACTGGTCCCCGGGATCGCCGGGGCGGCGCTGCTGGTGCCGGCGGTCCTCGGCCTGCTGCCGGCGCGGACCCTGCGGGCCGGCCGGGGACTGCCGGCCGTGATCCTGCTGCGCGGGGTGGCCGCGGGGGCGTTCTTCGCCGCCGAGGCCTTCATCCCGCTGATGATGACCACCCAGCGTGAGCTCTCGCCGACGCTGGCCGGCCTGACCCTGACCAGCGGCGGTCTCACCTGGGCGCTCGGCTCCTGGCTCCAGGGCCGGCCCGGGGCGGAGCGCTACCGCACGGCGATGATCCGGGGCGGCTTCGTGCTGACCGCGGTGGCGATCTCGGGCGCCGCGCTGGTGCTGTTCCCGGCGGTGCCGGCCTGGGCCGCGTCGGTGGCCTGGGGCGTCGGCGGCGTCGGGATGGGGATGGCCATCGCGAGCGTCAGCGTGCTGATGATGAAGCTCTCCACGCCGGAGGACGCCGGGGCCAACTCGGCCGCGCTCCAGATGAGCGACGCGCTGGGCAATGTGCTGCTGACCGGTCTGGCCGGGGTGATGTTCGCGGCGCTGGGCGGCGGCTCGCTCGCCGCCGCCCACGGGGGCGGCGGGGAGGCCGGCTCGCCCGGCGCCTTCGCGGTGATCCTGCTGTCGATGGCCGGGGTGGCGCTGCTCGGCGCGGTGCTCTCCGGCCGGGTGCGGACGAAGGCCTGACGGTCAGCCGGCGGTGGCGCCGGCGGGGGCCGTGGCGGGGGCCGTGGCGGGGGGCGCGGCCCCCGCCGGGGCGCCGAGGAAGGCCTCCCAGCCGCCGGCCGGGGACTGCCCCGGGGCGAGGGTCTGGAGCTTGCGCAGCACCGCCGGGTCCTGGGCGTCCAGCCAGTCGACCAGCTGCCGGAAGGAGACCAGCCGGACCTCCGGCTTGTCCGCGATGGTCCTGAGGACGTCCTCGACGGCGTTCATGTAGATGCCGCCGTTCCACTCCTCGAAGTGGTTGCCGATGACGTACGGCGCCCGGTTGCCGTTGTAGGTGCGGTCGAACCCCATCAGGTAGGCGTCGCGGGCCTGGGTCTGGAAGCCGGGGTGGAGCGCCGGGTCGGCCTTGGTGTTGGGGCCGCACTGGTTGTACATGATGTTGTAGTCCATCGAGAGCACCTGGAAGGTGTGCCCGGGGAACGGGATGGACTGCAGCGGGAGGTCCCACAGCGCGCCGCCCTGGATCTTCTGCGGCCACACCTGGGTGCCGTTGCCGCTGCTGTCGTAGCGCCAGCCGCGCCTGACCGCGGTGGGCAGCAGGTTGCGCTGGCCCTCCAGGCAGGGGGTGCGGCTGCCGATCAGCTCCTTGCGGTAGTCGAAGGGCAGCGCGGGCAGGTCGGTGAAGCCGGTGTTGGTGCGCCAGTTCGTCACGAAGTCCATCGCCTGCTGGATCTCGCTGTCCCACTCCTCCGGGGACCACGCGCCGACGCCCGTGGAGCCGCAGAAGTGGCCGTTGAAGTGGGTCCCGATCTCGTGGCCCTCCAGCCAGGCCGCGTGCACGTTCTCCAGGGTGTCGCGGATGTGCTGGTCGCTCAGGTAGCCGATGTCGGAGGCGCCGGCCTTGTGCTGCGGCGGGCGGTAGAGGTCCTTCTTGGACTCGGGCAGCAGGTAGAGGCCGCTGAGGAAGAAGGTCATCTTCGCGTCGTGGTCCCGGGCCAGTCGGCGGAAGCGGGCGAACAGGCCGTTGTCGAGCTCGCCGGCGCCGTCCCAGGAGAAGACCACGAACTGCGGCGGGCGCTGGCCGGGCTGCAGCCGGTCGGGGACGGGCTGGTGCGGCTGGGCGCCGGTGTCCGAGGTGGAGCCGTCACCGATCAGGACCGGCTGCGGCCGGGGGAGCGGGGCCGGGGCCGGAGTGGCGCCCTGCTCGTCGGCCGCTCCGGTGGCCGGCGCGGTGCTGCCGGTCGCCCGCTCCTCGCCGGTGGCGTGGTTGCTGCCGCACCCGGCCGCCAGGGTGGCGGCGGTGGCGGCGCCGGCCGTCAGCAGGGTGCGGCGTGAGAGGGCTTCCATGGTCACTCCGTTCGTGGGGCGGGCGGGCGGCGTGCGGGAGTGCGGAGTCCGGTCGGACAAGTGGGTGATACAACCCGTAACCGGGTCAGCATGGCACGAGGGCGGGGCCGGTCGAAGAGGCGCAGCGCGAGCTCGTGAGTGATCGCTCGAACGACGCAACCGATCGGGTCCGTTGAACCGTCGGTAGCTCGTGTCGGGCGTGCACCCGCGGCGATCGTGCGCGGGGGGCGGTCGTCGCGCTCCGCGACCGGGCGCCCACGCGGCGCAGAAAAGAGGCCGTCCGCCCTGCCGATCGGCGGGTGCCGGTACGACCGTCGTATGGACGTGCCTTACAGTCCGTTCCGGTTGAATTGTTCCCAGGAAACTCCCAGGAAGCGGGGTTCCGTCGGCAGAGGGGAGCGCCCATGGGCGTCCAGCAGAGCAGGGGCCCGTGGCCGGGCACCCTGGCGGCCGGGGCCGCGCTGGTCCTCGGAGCCTGGCTGCTGCACGACGGAGGTTCGTCGCTGCCGCCCGCGCCGGGGGCCGGCCAGGCCCAGGCCGGGATCGCGCCGGTCTCGATCGTGCCGCCGCTCGGCCCGTCCGCGCCGACCCGGATCCGCATCCCGGCGGTGCGGCTGGACGCCCCGGTCACCGCGCTCGGGCTGGACGGCGCCGGCCGTCTCCAGACCCCGCCCGAGGCGGACCGCAACCTGGCGGGCTGGTACCGCGGCGGGGCCAGCCCCGGCCAGCGCGGCACCGCGATCCTGGCAGGACACGTCGACAACAAGGCCGGCCCCGCGGTCTTCTATCATCTGGGCGCGCTCCGTCGCGGGGATCGGATCGAGATCGCCCGGGCGGACGGCGCCACCGCCGTCTACCAGCTCTACGCCATCGAAGTGCACGACCGAAAGGACTTCCCGGACGACCGGGTCTATCGTCAGGCCGCTGACGCACAGCTGCGGGTCATCACCTGCGGCGGTTCGTACAGTGAGGAACACGGCTACGACGGCAACGTCGTCGCCTACGGTTTCCTGGCCGACACCACCCCGCCGGGCAAAGCCGCATGACCACGCTGACCCTTGCCTCCCGCTGGAACCCGATCGACTGGCCGCTCACCGAGGGCCTGATCCCGCACGCCGTGCTGGCGGCAGGCTGGGCGGCGCTGTTCGCGCTAGCCATCGGCCGCGGCCGCAGCTGGTGGCGGGTCCGCCTACCCGCCGCACTGTTCACCGCGGCCGCGCTCAGCTGGCTGCTGGACGTGGTGGTCGACGGCTGGTGGCACCCCTTCCCCGAGGGCACTCCCCGGTACGTCACCTGGTGGATAGCCGTCGCCCTGCTCGGGCTCTGCCTGGTCGGCTACCGGCTGCGCCGGCTCACCTGGCGGCGCCGGGGGCTCGCACTGGGCCTGAGCGGCCTGGTGCTGCTGATGTCCTCCTCCGAGGTCAACATCGGCTTCGGCCAGTTCCCGAGCGGGCGCGTGATGCTGGCGCCCTGGCTGACCAGGACCGACGGGCTGGTCGCCACCAAGGCGGGCCAGATCATGAGCGCCCCGCCCGGCAAGTCGCTGGAGGAGGTCTGGAAGCCCCCGGCGGACCTGCCCGAGAAGGGCACCGTCTCGGTGGTGCCGATCCCCGGCACCAGGTCGGGCTTCAAGGCCCGCGACGCGTACGTCTACCTGCCGCCCGCCTACCAGGCCACCCCGCGGCCGCTGCTGCCGGTGGTCGTGATGATCACCGGCCAGCCCGGCGTCCCGGGGGACTGGGTGCTCTCCGCGCAGATCAACGAGGCGCTGGACGCCTTCGCCGCGGACCACGGCGGCCTCGCGCCGATCGTGGTGATGCCCGATCAGCTCGGCTCCACCTGGGCCAACACGCTCTGCCTCGACTCCAAGATCGCCAAGACCCAGACGTACCTGGCCGTGGACGTGCCGGACTGGGTCCACCAGAACCTCCAGGCCGCGACCGGCCGCACCGCGTGGGCGATCGGGGGCGCCTCGATGGGCGGCACCTGCGCGCTCCAGCTCGGCGTCAACGCGTCCGACGTGTACGGCACCGTCCTCGACATGTCCGGGCAGGAGGAACCGACCCTGGGCAGCCGGGAACAGACCGTCAAGGCCGCCTTCGGCGGTGACGAGAAGAAGTTCGACGCGGTCGATCCGCTCCAGGTGATGGCCCGCAGGAAATTCCCGGACACCAACGTCGCGTTGGTCGTCGGCGAGACCGACGAGGAGTTCAGACCGCAGATGGAGAAGGTCTACCGGGCCGCGCAGGCGGCCGGAATGAAGTCCAAGTTCGACCTGATGCCGGGCGGCCACGGCTGGGTCGTCTTCCGCCCCGGCATCGTCCAGCAGCTCCCGTGGCTCGCCCAGCAGACCGGGCTGACGCGGTGACCGGGGCGGGAACCGCGCTGGCCACCGTCGGCGAGCAGCGCAAGCCGGGGCCGGAGGCGGAGCGCACGGCCGAGCGAAGCACCGACCGGGCCCCGGTCACCCGCACCGCGGAGCCGCGCCCGCAGCGGGTCCGGCGGGCGGCCAGGGCGCTCGGCTCCCGGCTGCGCTCGGCGCCGCTGACGCTGACCCTGCTGGCCGGGCTCTGGCTGCTCGGCGCGGCCACCGGGAGCCTGGGCCACGGCCCGTCCGAACGGCTGCTGGACCGGGCCGGGATCGGCCTGCCCACGCTGGCCGAGGGCCACTGGTGGACGCCGGTCACCTCGATGTTCTGGTGCTCCGGCAGCGGCTCGTACGTGTTCACCAGCCTGCTGCTGCTCCTGGTCGGCCCGGCCGCCGAGCACCGGCTCGGGCGGCCGCGCACCCTCGCGGTGCTGGTCGGCGGGCAGGTCGTCGGCACCCTGCTGGGCACCGCGCTGGTCGCCTTCGGCTCCTCGGCGGGGGAGCAGTGGACCGCCTCGGTGGCCGACCAGATCTCGGTCGGCCCCGGCGTCGGCGTGTTCGCGCTGGCGGGGGTGCTCGGGTACCGGCTCACCGTGCTCTGGCGCCGCCGGCTGCACCTGCTGGTGCTGCTCGTCCCGCTGGTGATGACGCTGTACGTGGGCCACCTGCAGAGCGTCCAGCGGTGCGCCGCCGCGCTGGCCGGGCTCGGCCTGGGCGCGCTGGTCAGCCGGGGCCGCCCGCACCTGCGCACGCACCGCTCCTCGCACTCCGAGACCCGGGTGCTGGTCGCGCTCTGCCTGGTCGCCGCCGCCTTCGGGCCGCTGCTCGCCTCGCTGTACGACAACGCCAGCGGACCGTTCAACACCTTCTCCGAGCTGTACTTCTCGCACCGGCTCAGCCCGGACGAGGTCGCCGACTTCTGCGCGCTGTCGGCGCACGACTGCGCCCGCGCGCACGCCGTCGTCCGGATCTTCGACACCCCGGGCCGGATGATGGCCGCGCTCTTCCCGGCGCTGCTGCTGGTGCTCGCCGAGGGGCTGCGCCGGGGGCTGCGGCTGGCCTGGCTGGTCACCGTGGCCACCGAGCTGCTCTGGGCCGCGCTGCTGTGCTGGCTGTACCTGGACGCCGGGCCGGTGAGCCGGGACGTGGTGCAGTACTTCGTCGAGGCGCTGCTGCTGCCGCTGCTGACCACCGCCCTGCTGGTGGCCACCCGCAAGCGCTTCCCGCTGCGGCTGTCCGGCAGCTCGGTGCGCCGGCTGGCCCTGGTGCTCGGCGGCGCGGCGCTCGCCTCCGCGGCCACCTACGTGGGGGTCGGGCGGCTGGCGGCCGGGGAGTTCGAGCCGGGGGCGACCGCCCGCCGGCTGGTGGCCGGGCTGCCGGCCCAGTTCCTGCCGCCCGCGTACAACGACCTGCTGCCGGACTACCCGATCGCGGTCGGGCCGGTGGCGCGCTTCCTGGAGACGTACTGCGGGCTGGCGTTCTGGGCGGTCGCGCTGGCCGTGCTGCTCTCCGTCTTCCGCCGTCCGGTGCTGCACACCGACGCGGCGGCGGCCGGACGGGCGCGGGCGCTGCTGACCGAGCACGGCGGCGGGACGCTCTCGTTCATCGCCACCTGGGACGGCAACCACTACTGGTTCGACGAGCAGGGCCGGGCGGCCGTCGCCTACCGGGTGGTGGGCACCGTCGCGCTGACCACCGGCGACCCGTTCGGCGCGCCGGAGGACCGCGCCGGGGCGGTGGCCGGCTTCGCCCGGTACTGCGACGCGCGCGGCTGGACGCCGTGCTTCTACAGCGTCTGCGGCGAGACCAGGGACGCCGCCGCGCGGCTCGGCTGGCGCTCGCTGCAGGTCGCCGAGGACACCGTGGTGCCGCTGCCCGAGCTGGCCTTCACCGGCCGCAAGTGGCAGGACATCCGCACCGCCCTCAACAAGGCCGGCAAGCAGGGCATCTCCGCGGAGTGGTGGGCGTACCACGAGGCGCCGCTCGCCCTGCGGGAGCAGATCCGGGCGATCTCCGAGGAGTGGGTCTCCGAGAAGGGCCTGCCGGAGATGGGCTTCACGCTCGGCGGGCTGGCGGAGCTGGACGACCCGGACGTGCGGGTGCTGATCGCGGTGGACGAGCAGCGGGTGGTGCACGGGCTGACCAGCTGGATGCCGGTGTACGAGGACGGCGTGCCGGTCGGCTGGACGCTGGACTTCATGCGCCGGCGCTCGGACGGCTTCCGCGGCGTCAGCGAGTTCCTGATCGCCTCGGCCGCGCTCGGCTTCAAGGAGGAGGGCGCGCGCTTCCTGTCGCTGTCGGGCGCGCCGCTGGCCCGCACCGGGCAGGACGAGGAGCCCACCGGGCTGCAGCGGATGCTGGACTGGATGGGCAAGGTGCTGGAGCCGGTGTACGGCTTCCGCTCGCTGCTGGCCTTCAAGGCGAAGTTCCAGCCGGAGTACCGGCCGATGTACATGGCGTACCCCGACCCGGCCGCGCTGCCCGGCATCACCCGGGCGATCGGCAAGGCGTACCTGCCGCACCTGACGGCGGCCCAGGGCGTCCGGCTGATGCGCAAGCTCTCTAGCTGATCCGCCCCGGGGCGGGCGGGCGACCGCACGGGCTTCCCGGGCCCCGGACCCGGGTTGCCGCCGACGGACGCGGGTGGCCGGAAGCGCGGGGGCGCTTCCGGACGCCGCCGCCCGTCAGCCGAGCAGCTGGGCGAGCGCGCGGTCGGCGTCCAGGTGCAGGTGCTCCTCGCCTTCGGGGACGAGCAGCCGGCTGCGCCACAGGAAGCGGCGCAGGTCGGTCGTGTCGAACTGGAGCAGCGCGGTGCCCTCGGGGGCCCGCAGCTCGACCATGGTGCGCCGGCCGACCGCGGGCCGGACGTGGACGTCGCCGACGCCGGCCGGCAGCTCGATGCCGGCCGAGAGCAGCTGGCGCGCGAAGATCCAGACGATGTCCTCGGAGTCCCGGCGTTCGGCGGGCTCGTCCAGCGAGAACTCGGCGGGGAAGGCCATCCGGACGGCCAGCGGGTCCTCCGGCAGGTAGGAGAGCACCACCCGCAGCCGGACCGAGCGGTGGGGGGAGAGGATCAGACGGGCCTGGACGGGCTCTTCGACGGTGCGCACGGGTGGGTCCCTTCGGTTCGGTGCGAGGCCGCGGTGCGGCAGGTGGGGTCGGTGCGGCCTCACCCTGGTGAGAGTCCCGGGACGGGTGGCGATTACCGGGTTTCACGAGATATCGGATGTGATCCGGGTCACATCGATTTCCGGCCGCGCGGGCCGGGCGTGGCGCCTCGCCCGGAGGCCCGAACGGCGCCGGACCCGGTACGCTGGGCGGGTTGTCCGATCGCCGCCCGACCGCGGGGCGAGGCCGCTAAACCGCCTCTGACCTGCGATGATCCCCCCTCGGAGACCGTGAGTACTGCCGCCGCCTCCTCGATGCCGCTGTTCTCCGACGCACCGGAGTCGCAGGCGCCCGCCCGATCCGCCGGCCATGGCACGCCCGCCGGTTCGCACCACCTCTCCCCGGCCTTCCCCGGCCGCGCCCCGTGGGGCACCGCGGGCAAGCTGCGGGCCTGGCAGCAGGGCGCGCTGGACAAGTACATCGAGACGCAGCCGCGCGACTTCCTCGCGGTCGCCACCCCGGGCGCAGGCAAGACCACCTTCGCGCTCACCCTGGCCTCGTACCTGCTGCACAACCACCTGGTGCAGCAGGTGACCGTCGTCGCGCCGACCGAGCACCTGAAGAAGCAGTGGGCCGAGGCCGCCGCGCGGATAGGCATCAAGCTGGACCCGGCGTACTCCTCCGGGCCGCTGTCCCGGGAGTACCACGGCATCGTGGTCACCTACGCGGGCGTCGGGGTCAACCCGATGCTGCACCGCAACCGGACCGAGGCCCGCAAGACCCTCGTCATCATGGACGAGATCCACCACGCCGGTGACTCCAAGTCCTGGGGCGAGGCCTGCTTCGAGGCCTTCGAGCCGGCCACCCGCCGACTGGCGCTGACCGGTACGCCGTTCCGCTCCGACACCAACCCGATCCCGTTCGTGGCGTACGAGGCGGGCGGCGACGGCATCCGCAAGTCCGTCGCCGACTACACCTACGGCTACGGGCACGCGCTGGCCGACCACGTCGTCCGCCCGGTGATCTTCCTCAGCTACAGCGGCAACATGCGCTGGCGCACCAAGTCCGGCGACGAGCTGGAGGCCCGGCTCGGCGAGCCGATGACCAAGGACCTGATCGCCCAGGCCTGGCGCACCGCGCTGTCCCCGCAGGGCGAGTGGATCCCGGCCGTGCTCCAGGCCGCCGACCGGCGCCTCACCGAGGTCCGCAAGGCGATCCCGGACGCCGGCGGGCTGGTCATCGCCACCGACCAGAACGTGGCCCGGGCCTACGCCAAGATGCTGCGCGAGATCAGTGGCGAGAAGGTCACCCTGGTGCTCTCGGACGAGGCCGAGGCGTCCAAGCGGATCTCCGACTTCGCGGAGGGGACCTCGCGCTGGATGGTCGCCGTCCGCATGGTGTCCGAAGGCGTCGACGTGCCCCGGCTCAGCGTCGGGGTGTACGCGACCTCGATCTCCACCCCGCTGTTCTTCGCCCAGGCCGTCGGCCGCTTCGTGCGCGCCCGCAAGCGCGGCGAGACCGCCTCCGTGTTCCTGCCGACCATCCCGCTGCTGCTGGGCTTCGCCAACGAGATGGAGCTCCAGCGCGACCACGTGCTGGACCGGCCGAAGAAGGAGGGCGAGGGCCTCTTCGACGAGGAGGACCGGCTGCTCGCCGAGGCCGAACGGGCCAACGACGGCCCGGACGGCGCCGGCGGCGAGGAGTTCTCCTACGAGGCGCTGGGCTCCGACGCGGTCTTCGACCGGGTGCTGTACAACGCCATGGAGTTCGGCATGCAGGCCCATCCGGGGAGCGAGGAGGAGGAGGACTACCTCGGCATCCCGGGCCTGCTGGAGCCGGACCAGGTGCAGATGCTGCTCCAGAAGCGCCAGCACCGGCAGATCCAGCGCAGCAAGACCAAGCCCGTCGAGGAGGCCGACCTGCTGGAGCTGCCGGCCGAGCAGCGGCCGGTGGTCACCCACCAGGAACTGCGGGAGCTGCGCAAGGAGCTGAACACGCTGGTCGCCGCCTGGCACCACCGCACCAGCCAGCCGCACGGCACCATCCACAACGAGCTGCGCCGCCAGTGCGGCGGGCCGCTCACCGCGCAGGCCACCGTCAACCAGCTCAACGCGCGGATCGCGAAGATCCGGGAGTGGGCCAAGTAGCGGAGCCGCGAGCGCGCCCGGCCGTCGGACCGGGGGCGCGTCCGGTCATCGGACCAGGGGCGCTCCCGTGCCCCGATGCACCCGGCGAATCGCGGGGGTTTGTCCGGAATTCGAGCCGGTGTTGAAGTTGATCACGCCCGAATTTTGGACAACCACTTCCGTCGCGTCATTTCCTTCACTACCTTTCCCCCACGCTCTTCCGCCGGGCAACCCCCGCGGGACGGCGTCGCGGGGCCGTGCGCGTCAAGGACGACGCCGTGCGGCCCGAGCGCGGCCACCCCCACCTGCGCGCGACACCGACCTTGGAACGGCGCCGCCCGCCCTGCGAGCGCCGCGGAAAGGATTGCCCGTCGTGACTGCCGAGACCTCCCAGACCCTGGACCGCGGCGTCCGGGTCCTCAAGCTCCTCGCCGACTCCGAGCGAGGGCTCACCGTGACCGAGCTGGCCGCCCGGCTGGCCGTCAACCGGACGGTGGTCTACCGGCTGCTGGCCACCCTGGAACAGCACGGCCTGGTCCGCCGGGACATCGGCGGGCGCGCCCGGGTGGGCCTCGGCGTGCTGCGCCTCGCGCACCGGGTGCACCCGCTGCTGCGCGAGGCCGCGCTGCCGGCCCTGCGCAGCCTCGCCGAGGACCTCGGCGCCACCGCCCACCTGACCCTGGTGGACGGCAACGAGGCGCTGGCCGTCGCCGTGGTCGAGCCCAGCTGGACCGACTTCCACGTCGCCTACCGGACGGGCCTGCGCCACCCGCTCACCGAGAGCGCGGCCGGCCGGGCGATCCTGGAGGCGCGCACCTTCCCCAGCCAGCGCCGGCCCGAGCAGGGCTTCGTCATCACCCGTGCGGAGGAGCAGTCCGGGGCGAGCGGGGCGGCCGCCGCACTGGTCGGGCTGAGCGGCATCGAGGGCAGCGTCGGCGTGGTGATGCTGAACGGCATGGTGCCCGAGCGGGTCGGCCCCCGGGTGGTGGAGGCGGCGACCGAGGTGGCCGACGCCCTGAGGTAGCGCCCGCACACGGTGTCGGGTGTGTTTGGATTCCCCTTGTGTCCGACACCAAGCTCCCCAAGGCCCTCACCACCCCGCGGACCCGCGCGCTCGCGCTGTGCGGGGTGCTGGTCGCCGCGCTGTTCGGCGTGGCCGCCTTCGTTCCGCTGCCGTACACCCTCACCTGGCCGGGCCTGACCGCGGACACGCTGGGCTCCTACCAGGGCAAGCCGGTGCTCACCATCACCGGGGCGCCGCTGCGCACCACCGAGGGCGAGCTGCGGATGGTCACCATCACGGCGACCAACGCTGGGCAGAAGAACACCTTCTGGCGCTCGCTGCAGGCGTGGTTCGACCCCAAGGAGGCGGTGCGCCCGACCGAGACGGTCTACCCGGAGAGCAACCCGGTGAAGGCCGACGAGGCGACCGCCCAGCAGATGGCCGAGTCGCAGGACGCCGCCACCGCGGCCGCGCTGGGCTACCTCCACCTGTCGCCGGACCAGGTGAAGGTCAAGGTCGACCTCGGCGAGGTCGGCGGGCCGAGCGCCGGCCAGATGCTGGCGCTGGGCATCGTCGACAAGCTGGCCGGCGACGGCAAGGGCGGCGACCTCACCGGCGGGCTCACCGTCGCCGGCACCGGCACCATCGACAAGGACGGCACCGTCGGCCCGGTCGGCGGCGTCCCCCTGAAGACGCAGGCGGCCGCCCGGGACGGCGCGACGGTGTTCCTGCTGCCCAAGGACGAGTGCGCGGACGCCAAGGTGAACACCCCGGCCTCGCTGCGCCTGGTGCCGGTCGGCACCCTCGCCGAGTCGGTCTCCGCCCTCCAGGCGCTGAGGAGCGGCGGCACCGTCCCCTCCTGCTGACCGGGCGCCGCCCCTCCCGCACGGGGCCGGCCCGGTCGGCGGGGTCAGACCCCGAAGGCCATCTCGGCGAAGTCCTCGCCCACCCGGGTGCTCAGCCGGGCGGCGATCCCGGCCAGCCGGTGGGCCTGGGCCATCGGCAGGGAGACCGAGATCGCGCCGATGCCGGTGCCTGCGACGACCGGCACCGCCGCACCCGCCGTGCCGAGCGCGTACTCCTGGAACTGGGTGATCGGGACGGCCCGCCGCGGGCCCTGGCGCGGCAGCAGCGGCAGGCAGGCCGGGTCCCGCAGGGTGTACGGGGTGAACGGCACCATCGGGTGGCGGGCCAGGTGGGCCCGGCGCTCCTCGGCCGTCATCAGGGCCAGCAGGGTCTTGCCGGCCGCGTGGGCGTGCGCGCCGGCCCGGAAGTCGTGCCGGTCGACCAGCGGCGCGCCGGGGGCCTCGGCGGCCTCGACCAGTTCCACCTCGCCGTGCCGGTACCAGGTGAAGTAGACGGCGGCGGACAGTTCGTCGGCGAGCACGCCCAGCAGCGTCCGGAGCCGGGCCCGGCCGGTCGCCGGGCCGTCGTCCCGGATCAGCCCGGCGACCGCGGGGCCGGTCCGGTAGAGCCCGCTGCGGCGTTCCAGGTAGTGGTCGTGCACCAGGGTGCGCAGCAGGTGGTAGGCGGTGCCCAGGGCGAGATCGGTGTCCCGGGCGAGCTGCTTGGCGGTGGCGCCCTTGGGGTATCGGGCGGCCGCCTCCAGCAGGCGCAGGGCGCGCTGGGCGGAGGCGATGAGGGTGGGGGCGGTACCGACGGCCGCGACCGCGTTCGTCATGCCGGGGCCGACCCGGCGCGGGGCGCGGCTGCCGCGGGTATCAGCGGACCGGAGGGCGGCGCGAGAGGTAGTAGAACGTTCATATAGAAATCTTGCGGCCGTCGGCGCCTCACGCATATGCCCGAATCGGCGCGTCGGACCGATCCGATCCTCCTACTCGGCGGCGGCCTGGTCGACCAGCGGCAGGATCCGGTACGGCACCGGGTTCTCCAGCACGATCGCCGTGGACGAGCGGACGATCCCGTCGAAGCCCAGCACCCGGTCGATCACCCGCTGCAGATCGGCGTTGGACCGGGCCACGATCCGCACCAGCATGTCCCCGATCCCGGTGATGGTGTGCAGCTCCAGCACCTCCGGCACGCTCGCCAGGTGCGCCCGCACGTCCGCGCCCTGGCCCTGGGAGATCTCCAGCGTGGCGAAGGCCGTCACCGGGTAGCCGATCGCCGCCGGGTCCACCTCCGGGCCGAACCCGCCGATCACGCCCTTGGCCTGGAGCCGGTCCAGCCGGGCCTGCACGGTGCCCCGGGCGACCTGCAGCCGGCGCGAGCACTCCAGCACCCCGATCCGGGGCTCCTCGGCGAGCAGCCGGATCAGCCGGCCGTCCAGGAGGTCGATGGCGTCGTTGGTGCTGCCCGCCGGGGCGGCGGACGGGCCTTGCGGGGCGGCGGAAGACCCCTGCGGAGCGGAGGAAGATCCCTGCGGAGCGGCGGAGTTGGGCGAGCCGGGGGAGCTCGGGACGTGAGCGGGGGGCATCGACGGCACCGTCCTGTGGTGGGCATTCTGTACAGCGGCGCGGCCGATTCTCCCGTTCCGGGGCACAGCTTGACCAGGAGGAAACGGAACAGTTGCGCGCAGGTCGGACCGGCGCCACCCTCCAGCCACACCCCCGTGCGCAGGGCCCCACCCCCGGTGCCCGGGACGGCCAGGATGGTCCGTACGCCTACCGGGAGGGCAGTCATGACCGACACCGCCGCCGAACCCGTCCTGTTCGGGGCCGGCCTCGTACCGGACCCCGCGGAGGAGGGGCCGCTGCCGATGGGCCGCGCCGACGCGGTGGTCTTCGCGGTCGCCGACGCCGAGCGGGCGGCCCGCCGCTACTGCGCCGCGCTCGGGCTGCGCTGTACCGCGTACGCCGGGCCGCGGACCGGGGACCCGGAGACCCTCTCGTACGTGCTCGCCGCGCCGGGGACGCGGATCGTGCTCACCTCCCCGGTGCGGACCACCGGCCCGCGCGGCCGGGAGCTGACCGCGTACCTCGACCGGTACGGGGACGGGGTGCTGGACCTCACCGTGAGCGTGCCGGACGTCTACTACGCCTATGACTACGCGGTGGACCGGGGCGCGCTGTCGCTGACCGAGCCCTACGAGGCGCGGGACGACTACGGCGCGGTGGTGCTGGCCACCATCGGCGTGCCGGGCGGGACCAGGCACACGCTGGTGGACCGGGCGGGGTACGTGGGGCCGTACCTGCCGGGGTACGTGCCGTGCGACGGCTTCTGACGGCGCCCGCCGTGCGGCCGTCCGCCGTCCGACCGCTCGCGGTGCGACGGCCGGCGGTGCCGCCGCCCGTCGCCTGACGGGGTGTCGGGGTGGCGGGGTGTCGGGGCCCGCGCGTCAGCGGACCACCGTCTCCACGATCGGCGCGTGGCCGTTCCAGGAGGCGAAGACCGAGTTGGCCTCGTCGCCGCGGGTGAAGTCGACCCGCAGCCACTGGCCGTCGGTCCACACCTGCATCTGCCAGCCCGGGTCCGGGGCGGCGGACACCAGGGTGGCCCGGTCCGGCTTCAGGTCCAGCGCGACCTTGCCGCCGGGGATCGGGTAGCTCTTCACCGTGGACGTCGCGGCGGTGGTGGGGGCGGGCCGGCGGCCGGGCGTCGTGGCGGCGGTGGCGGGAGCCGGGCCGTGCGGGGCGGTGGCGGGGGTGGTGGTCGGGGAGGCCGCCGGGGAAGGGGTCGTGGACGGTGCGGTGGAGCGCGGCTGGTCCGGCGTGGCGGGCGCGGAGTGCGGCGTGCCCTCGGCCTTCGGGGAGGGCAGCGCGATCGCCGTGGGCTGCTCGAACGCGGCGCCGGTCAGCACCGCGTGCACGCCGAGCCAGGACAGCGCCACCGCCGCCCCGGTGGCCGCCGCCCAGGCGCCGAGCTGTACCAGTCCGTTCCGCATCGTCCGCACATCCTGCCGTATTTCCAAACGGATGGAGACCGGCACCCCCGGTATTCGGCAGGGCAGTTGCACAATGTCCGGACCCACCCCCGAGGTACAGACCACTGACCGGCGATGGCGTACCGTGCAGGCCCATGGCAACAGTGCTCGTGGTCGAGGACGACCCCTTCGTACGCTCCGCCCTCATCCGCCACCTGACCGACACCGGTCACGCGGTCCGCAGCGTGGGCACGGCTCTGGAGGCGCTGCGGGAGGTCGCCCAGGTCGGCTGCGACCTGGTGATCCTCGACCTCGGACTGCCCGACCTGGACGGCAGCGAGGCGCTCAAGATGATCCGGGGCCTGACCAATGTGCCGGTGATCGTCTCCACCGCCCGGGACGACGAGGCCGAGATCATCCGGCTGCTCAACGACGGCGCCGACGACTACTTGGTGAAACCTTTCTCCGGGGAGCACCTCAGCGCCCGGATGACCGCCGTGCTGCGCCGCTTCGGCAGCGGCGCGGCGCCCGTCGCCCAGGTGCTGCGGGTCGGCGGACTGGCCATCGACCTCCAGCGGCGGGAGGCCGCGCTGGACGGGAGCCCGCTCGACCTGACCCGCCGTGAGTTCGACCTGCTGGCCTTCCTGGCGGCCCGGCCCGGCGTCGTGGTGCCCCGCAAGGAGATCCTCGCCGAGGTCTGGCAGCAGACCTACGGCGGCGACCAGACCATCGACGTCCACCTCTCCTGGCTGCGCCGCAAGCTCGGCGAGACCGCCTCCAACCCCCGCTACCTGCACACCGTCCGGGGCGTCGGGGTCCGGCTGGAAGCCGTCGGGGGCGCGGCGGAGCACCGGACATGAGGCGGTTCGGGCGCTCGCTGCGCTGGGCCCTGATCAAGGCCGCCGTCGCCGGGACCACCATGGTCGCGCTGGCCTTCCTGATCCCGCTCGGACTGATGGTCCAGCAGACCGCACGGGACCGGGCCTTCACCGCCGCCGAGCGGCAGGCCGCGGCGCTCGGGCCGGCCCTGGCGATCACCACCGACGAGGACGCGATCACCCGGGCGCTGGCCAGTACGGACGCCGGCGGGCAGGGGCGGATGGCGGTGCACCTACCGGCGGCCGGGCAGCCCGCCGGGGCGGGTGGCGGCGGCGCGCTCCACGGTGGCGCGGCAGCCGGCGGGGGAAGTGGAGCCGGCGGAGGAAGTGGAGCCGGCATCGCGGCAGCCGGTGGCGGGAGTGGAACCGCCGGTGGGAGCGGAGGCGGCGGCGACGCGGCCCACGCCGTCGAGGGCGACGGAGCAGGGCCGGGCGGAGGCGGCCCCGGGACGGCGGCCGCCGGGACCGGCGAGCCCGGGGGCCCGATGCTGGGGGAGGGGCGCGCCACCACGGCCGACGTGGCCACGGCCGGCGGGCAGGGCCGCTCCTTCACCGTGAAGGTGCCCGGCGGGTACGCCCTGCTCCAGCCCGTCGCGGTGGACACCGGGCGGACCGCGGTGGTCGAGGTGTTCGTGGCCGAGAGCGACCTCACCCGGGGCGTCGCCACGGCCTGGCAGGTGCTCTCCGCCGTGGCACTCGGCCTGGTCGCCATCTCGGTGCTGGTCGCCGACCGGATGGGCAGCCGCATCGTCGCCTCCGCGCGCAAGCTCGCCGCCGCCGCCCGCTCGCTCGGCGCCGGGAACCTCTCCGTGCGGGTCCCGGTGGAGGGCAAGCAGGTCGACGGCAGCCCCGAGGAACTGCGCGAGGCCGGCCACGCGTTCAACACCATGGCCGACCGGGTGGTCCAACTCCTCGCCGCAGAAAGGGAACTGGCCGCCGACCTGTCGCACCGGCTGCGCACCCCGCTGACCGTGCTGCGGCTCAACGCCGCCTCGCTCGGCGAGGGCGACGCGGCCGACGCCACCCGGCACGCGGTCGCCCAGCTGGAGCGCGAGGTCGACCAGATCATCCGCTCGGCCCGCCGCGCCCCCGAGGACGCGCCCGCCGTCGCCGTCGGCTGCGACGCCGCCGAGGTGGTCCGGGAACGGGTCGCCTTCTGGTCGGCGCTGGCCGAGGACGAGGGGCGCCGCTGGCAGCTGGCCGGCGCCGAGCGGGCGGCGCCGGTGCCCGTCCAGCGCGGGGACCTCGCGGCCGCCGTCGACGCGCTGCTCGGCAACGTCTTCCGGCACACCTCCGTCGGGACCGCCTTCTCGGTGGACGTGCTCGCCACCGACTGCTCGGTGATCGTGCTGGTCGGCGACGCCGGACCGGGGTACAGCGACCCGGCCGCCGCCCTCAAGCGCGGCGAGGGGCACGGCGGCGAGGGCTCCACCGGCCTCGGCCTGGACATCGTCCGCAAGCTCGCCGAGTCCACCGGCGGGGACGTCGCGCTCGGCCGCTCCGCGGTGCTCGGCGGCGCCGAGACCCGGCTGCGGCTGCGCACCGGGCCCCAGGAGGCGGAGCCCGCGCGGGGCGGACGGCGGCGGAGCCGGGGCGCGCTGTTCCAGAGGTGAGGGGGCGACCGCCGTCCCGGTTCCCGCCGTCCGGGTTCCGACCGTCCGGTTCCCGCCGTCAGGGTTCACGCCGTCAGGGTTCCGGCCGTCCGGGTTCCGGCCGTTCGCGCTCCGTCCGCGACGGAGTGCGGCCGGTCAGAGCCGCTTTGTCACGCTGGGTAGTTGATCGTGTCCGGTTCCGTTCGGACGGCATCCGGTATCGTCGCTGGTTGGCCGAGCCGTGGACGGAGTGGACAGTGACAGCGGTGCAAGACGAGCGCAGCCCGGTGCGGACCGCACCCGACCCCTCGCCCGCCCCCCTGTCGGACCGGCTGCGCCGGTCCCTCGGCGCCCCCGTCCGGGCGCTGCGCGAGGCCCCCCGGCGCCCGCTGCTGGCGGCCTCCGCCGTGGCGCTGCTGTCCCTGCTGGTGTACGCGGTGGTCCGCCACTTCGTCCACACCTCGATGGTGGACATGATCGTCTACCGGGCCGAGGGCGCCGCCGTGGCCAACGGCACCGACCTGTACGCGCTGCGCGTCACCGAGTGGAACCTGCCCGCGACGTACCCGCCGTTCGCGGCGATGCTGTTCGTCCCGACCACCTGGTTCCCGGTGCCCTTCCTCCGGGTGGCGATCACTCTCGGCAACGTCGGGCTGCTCGCCCTGCTGACCCACCTGTCCTTCAAACTGGTCGGCTGGCCGCGCCGCGAGCTGCGGCCGATCGGCGTGATCCTGGCGACCGGCCTCGGGGTCTGGCTCGAACCGGTCTTCACCACGCTCCGCTACGGCCAGATCAACCTCGCGCTGGCCTGCCTGATCCTCTGGGACCTCACCCGTGCGGACGGGCGGCGGAGCAAGGGCGTGGCGATCGGCATCGCCGCCGGCATCAAGCTCACCCCCGGCCTGTTCGCGGTCTACCTGCTGATCACCGGTCGGATCCGGGCCGCCTTCGTGGCGGGCCTCACCTTCCTCGGCACCTTCCTGCTCGGCGCCCTGGTCCTGCCGGACGCCACCTGGGGCTTCTGGACCAAGTACCTCTACGACTCCTCCCGGGTCGGCAAGACCTGGATCGTCGACAACCAGTCGATGCGCGGCGCCTTCGCCCGCCTGCTGCACAGCGCCGACCCCGGCACCGTCGCCACCCTCGGGGCCGGCCTGATCGCGCTGGCGGGCCTCGCGGTCTCCGCCTGGGCCGCGCGCAGCGGCCGCTGGCTGCCCCGGGCCGAGGCCTGGGGCGTCTGCTGCGCGGCCGTCACCGCCGTCCTGATCTCGCCGATCAGCTGGACCCACCACTGGGTCTGGTGCGTGCCGATGCTCGTCCTGCTCGCCGCCGAGGCCTCGGTCGAGCGCGCCCGCCCGGCCGGCGTCCGCCGGCTGCGCTGGCGGGCCGTCTTCTGGGCCACGCTGGTCGCGTTCCTGTCCTTCGCGATGTGGGCCGCGAAGCCGGTCGGCCTGGCCGTCCTCGACATGTCACCGTGGCGCCAGCTGCCGACCTCGGTCTATCCGTGGGTCGGACTCTGCTTCCTGCTCGCCGCCGCCGTCCGGATAAGGGCCCGACGGCGTTCGGCCGGCGCGCCGCTGGTCCGGCTGCCCGGACAGCGGGACGCCGGGGGGCCGGACACCGCCCGCGGTCGTCAGCAGGCCCCCGCGGCCCGCTGAGCCGGCGGGGGCGCCGCTCCTGCTTCCCCGCTCCCGTTGCCGCCGCTGGTCCTTGCGGGCGTGGTCGCGTTCCTGGGGGAGTTCGTCCGGGTGCTGATACTGGTGCTGGTGCTGCTGGTTCGGGTGCTGGTGCTGGTGCTGGTGCACGAGCCGGTGCACGCTGCGGCGCATGCCTAGGCGAGCAGTTCGGCGAGCGAGCCGTCCATGTCCAGCGCGGCCAGCTCGCTGCCCGGCGGAACCAGCCGGTGTGCCCGCTCCAGCCAGGCCGCGACGGCCGGCAGCGGGGCCTCCAGCAGGGCGTCCCCGGCGGGCGAGCTCAGCGCCAGACAGAGCACGCTGCGCCGGCCCGAACGGGTCGGCCAGATCCGCACGTCACCCTGGCCGCACGGGCGGAAGGTGCCCTCGACCAGCAGCTCGCGGGCGAACACCCAGGTCACCGGCGAACCGGTGTCCAGGTGGAAGGTGATGTACACCGCGTACGGGTCGTGGCTGCCGTAGGACAGCCGGGCCGGGACGGGGACGCTGTGTTCCGGCGAGAGCACCAGGTTGAGCTCCAGCTCGTGCTCGACGACGCTGACGGGACGCTCCATGATCGTCTTCCTCTCTGCCTTCGGGCGGTGCCCGGTTCCGGGCCCCTGTGACCTTTGAGAGGGCGGTCCGCACCGGCTCTTACACACGTTTCCGGGATTTCTTCGGGAAGTTTGGTGAGGGTGGTGAACGGCGGGTGGCACGGCGCGCGAGCAAATGTCGTGCGCTGGGTTCCCTACCTTGAGCTACCCCCTGCTGTCCGGGGAATCGCGAACTTTCCGTCACGGCTGCGGTGAGGTACTACCCTTTGTGACTGTCCGGCGACTGTCCGCCCATCGGTGGCGCCCCCACGCGCGCCGAGCGCAGGGCGCGCGCCGGGTCGTGCGCGCGCGTGGACGCGTCTGCGGTGGTCGGGCCCGGTCGGCCCGCGCCGTCCTCGTCAGGACCTGCCAGGAAAGAAGACCCCCATGACGGACCGCCCCTTCGCCGCCGACGGCGACCCGGCCGTCGCACCCGAGCCCGGCTACTACCCCGACCCCTCCATCCCCGGCTTCGTCCGGTACTGGGGCGGCTCGGCCTGGGTGCCCGGCACCAGCCGGCCCGCGCCCGCCGGGGGCGAGGTGCTGCAGCCGCCCCGGTACGCGACGCGGCGGTCCGCCCCGGGCGGTGCGGCGGTGCGGCCGGTGCGGTCGCCGGTGGTGCCGGAGCCGGCCGGGCTCCCGGAGGTGGCAGCGGCGCCGGAGCCGGTGACCCCGGAGCGGATGGCCCCGGAGCCGGTGGTGCCGGGGGCGGTGGCGGAGGTCCGGGTCGGGCCGCCCGCGGGTGGGGGTGACACCGGGCCGGTGTACTTCGACCAGACCTCGGGCGGGGCGTCCTTCGTGCTCGGGCCGCGGGTGGCGGAGGTGATCGGCGGGCCGGTGTTCCGGACGGTCGATGGGCCGGGGGTTTCGTCGGGCGTTTCACCGGGCGTTTCGCCTGGGGGTTTGCCAGTGGTGCCGTCGGGCTTCGCCGGCGCCGGGCTGCCCGGGCCCCTGGAGGAGCCGGTGGCCGTCGGTGCGGTGCCCGAGGCGGTCCAGGGGATGGGCGCGGCCCTGGGTTCGGGGTCGGGCTCGGGGCCGGCCCCGGCGCCCGTGGTCGGGGAGTCCGGGTGGCAGGCCGACCCCCGGGCGCAGCCGGGCCTGATGGAGACGGGCGACGCGCCGCGTTGGGTCTCCTGGGGGGTGCTTCCGGAGGCGCTCGATGCGGAGGAGGGGTGCGCGGAGCCCGAGCGCGCTCCGGCTGCCGTCGAACTGGCCGCGGCCGGCGCTCCCGCCGCGGCGGTGACCGTGCGGGAGGCGCCGGTGCCGGCCGTCCTGGCCTCGGGCCCGGTGCCGGTGGTCGGCGAGAGGGCGATTCCAGCCCCGGTCCAGACCCCGGCTGCGGTCGCCGTGACCGCCGGGACCATGGCGGCCTCCGCCGCCCCGCTGCCCGCCGTACGGACGGTGCGGGAGACCGCCGTCCAGCCCCGACCTTCCGCCGCCGCCCCCGCCGTCACGGCTGCCACCGCGTCCTCCCGGGCGGCCGGCGTCACCCGTCCCGCCCGTCCCGCCCGGACGGCCCGGACCGCCCGGGTCGCCGTGCCGGCCGGCCTCGGCCGTCGCCTGGCGGCGCGGACGGTGGACACCGCCGTGCTGCTGGTGGTCGCGGTCGCCGCCGGGATTCCGCTCGGCCGCTCGGTGACCGACCACCTCCAGCAGAAGGTCGACCAGGCCCGGATGGCCAGCGCCCTCAGCCGGCGTCAGATCCAGGTCTGGCTGGTGGACGACGTGGTGCTGGGCAAGATCGCCGTCCTGATCGGCATCCTGCTGTTCGTCAGCCTGCTCTACGAGGTGCTTCCGGTCGCCCGCACCGGCCAGACCTTCGGCAAGCGGCTGGCCCGGATCCGCGTGGTGGACACCGCCGCCCCGGCCGGCCGGACCAGGCTGAGCCTCGGCCGCTCGCTCCTCCGGTGGGCGGTGCGGCAACTCGGCACGGTGCTGCTGCTCGGCCTGGTCTGGCCGGTGTTCGACCGGACGGCGCGGCGGGGGTGGCAGGACCGCGCGGCCCGCACCCGGGTGGTGCGCGGCTGAGGGCCGGTAGGCCCAGTGCAAAACGGACAGAATGTCCCAAACATCGAGAATGTGTGATGTTCTACTCGGGGTCATGAGCACCCACGACCCCTCAGGCCCCCAGCCGGAGGGGGGCGGCAAGCCCTCCTTCGACAAGCAGCCCCCGCAGTCGGGCGGCGGCACGCCGGAAGGCGAGCCGTCGGGCCCGACCCCGTCCCCCGAGCCGTCCCCCGAGCAGCCCCATGAGCCGTCCGGCAGTCCCGGCGCCTACCAGGGCACCTACGGCGGAAGCCCGTACGGCGAGCCGACCCCCGGTCAGAGCCCGTACGGCCAACCCCCGTACGACCGGACGCCGCCCGGGTACGGCCACGGCTACGGCCCCGGCGCGTACGGCACCCCCGGCGCCGGCCCCGTCCCCGGCATGCCGCCGCTCGGCACCTGGCCCAAACGGATCCTCGCCCGGCTGATCGACTACCTCCTGGTGCAGGCCGTCGCCGTGATCATCGTGGGACCCTTCGTCGACCTCGGCACGCGCAACGGCTCCACCGAGGCGTTCTGGCTCGGCTGCGCCATCTACCTCGTCTACGACGCCCTGATGCTCAGCCGGGACGGCCAGACCCTCGGCAAGAAGGCGACGAAGGTCCGCGTCGCCATGCTCGTCGACGGGAACAAGCCGACCCCGGCCGCCGCCTGGACCCGCGCAGCCGTCTTCATCCTCCCGGCCGTGCTCTGCTGCGCCGCGCTCTGGTGGATCATCGACGGGTTCTTCGGCGTCTTCGACAAGCCCTACCGGCAATGCCTGCACGACAAGGCCGCGAAGACCGTGGTGGTCACCACGGAGGTCTGAGCGGCGGCGCAGGACACACCGGCGCCCGGCGGCGGATCAGCGCTGCCGGGCGTACGCGTGCCCGGTGGCGGCCGCAGCGGGGCGGGGCGCCCGCGCCGGGTCCGCGGCGCCGTCCTCCACGGTCGCGGCCTCCACGGTCGCGGCCCCCGCGGCGGCGGCCCTCGCGGCGGCGGCGGACATCGAAAGCACCGTCACCACGGTGCCGAGCACCAGCGCGAACCCCACCAGCACCGCGACCGCCAGGACGCCCGAAGCACCCGAAACGGCCAGCAGCACCACCGTGGTGGCGACGACGGTGAACGAGCCGAGGCAGACCTGGGCGACGGAGGGGCGCGGCATGGCGGAGGTCCTTCGCACGTCGGGGGAAACGGGCGGGAATGGTGCCGGGTTCCAGTGCTCCTACCCCGCGGGGAGACGGGTACGTCCAGGCTAGCCCCCGAACGCGGGGGCACAGGGGGCGCACGGGCTCACCCCGGGGTCGTCCGGCCCGGTCGGTACGGTGAGGCGAAACCCGTCCACACCACGCACCGCCGCACACCACCGCACCCGGGGGAACCGACCATGCCCATCCCCGCCGACTGGCCCACCACCGAGGCCGAGGCACTCGCCGAACAGGAGCGGCTGCGCCCGCTCGTCCAGGCCCACGACGACGAGGCCCCCGGCGACCCGGGCCCCGACGCGCTCGTCGCCGGCGTGGACGTCGCCTACGACGACGACCACGACCTCGTCGCCGCCGCGGCCGTCCTGCTCGACCGCGACACCCTCGCCGTCGTCGAACAGGCCACCGCCGTCGGCCGGATCGCCTTCCCGTACGTCCCCGGACTCCTCGCCTTCCGCGAACTCCCCGCCGTCCTCGACGCACTGGCCGCACTCACCCGCACCCCCGACCTCGTCGTCTGCGACGGCTACGGCCTCGCCCACCCCCGCCGCCTCGGCCTCGCCAGCCACCTCGGCGTCCTCACCGGACTGCGCACCCTCGGCGTCGCCAAGACCCCCTTCACCTTCGACCACCACGAACCCGACGCGCCCCGCGGCTCCTGGACCCCGCTCACCGACCCCGCCACCGGCGAGGAGGTCGGCCGCGCCGTCCGCACCAGAGAAGGCGTGAAACCCGTCTTCGTCTCCGTCGGCCACCGCACCGGCCTCGACACCGCCGTCCGCACCACCCTCCAACTCGCCCGCCACTACCGCCTCCCCGAAACCACCCGGCACGCCGACTCGCTCTGCCGACGCGCCCTCACCGACGCCCGACGGACCGGGACGACCGCGAACTGACCAAGCCCCGGGCGGGATTCGGGCCCGGTGTGTTAGACATGAGACACCGGGGCCCGGCCCCGACCGCCAGGGACGGACGCACGGGGGAGGCGCCGAAATGGGATCAGGGACCACCGGAACCGGATCGACCGGCGGAGCCGGACAGGGCTACCGCATCGAAGTCGAACAACTCCGCGCCTTCGCCGGCCAAGTACGGCTGCTGCTCGCCGACTTCCAGAAACACGCCGACGGCAGCGACACGCACGGCCGCAGCGGCATCGGCAAGAACGCCTTCGGCACCTTCGCCGAAGCCACCGAGATCCACGGCCGCTACGGCACCATGCGGGACGCGCTGCGCGACGTCCTCAACCAGCTCCAGGAAGCCGTGAACGAGGCCCAGCAGAAGGCCGACCTCACCGCCGCCAACTACGAGGAGCAGGACCAGCACGCCGCCGCGAAACTCAAACTCGGCGACGACGGCTGGTCCGTCGCCCACCCCTCCGCCGGCAGCCAGGCCGCGGCCCAGCAGAACCTCACCCCGTCCACCCGCGGCAACGCCACCGTCTGACCGCCGCCCGCCCGGACCGAACGGAGGCCGACCGCCCGTGGTCTACACCGACTTCACCAAGTACAGCCACGCCCAGCTCCGCACCATGGCACAGGCCCTCGACCCCGGCGCGGTGATGGCCGCCGGAGACCCCTGGCGCAAGGCCGCCGACACCCTCAAACAGATCCGCCAGACCCTCACCAAAGCCAGCACCGAAGCCGCCACCTCCTGGGAAGGCACCACCAGCGACGCCTTCCACACCCGCATGCTCACCCTGGCCGCCAGCATCAACAACGCCGCCGCCTACGCCAACGACGCCGCCAACATCCTCCACACCGCCTCCGAAGCCATGGCCAAGGCCAAACGCGACATGCCCGAGGAACCCGGCAACTGGGACAAGGTCAAGGACACCGTCGGCGACGCCCTCTTCGGCGACGACGACGAACACCTCCCCCTCGCCGACCGCAAGAAGGCCGAAGCGGCCGCCATCATGCAAACCCTCGCCATGCACTACCGCATCGCCACCCCGGCCCTGAAGCCCCCGCCGCCACTTCAACGTCCGCCGGTTGACGAAGGCCGTGACGTCGGATCGCAGGCCGACCCGAGTGGGGCAGCCGCAGTGGCAGCCGCAGTGGTCTCGGGAACGTCGTTCGGAGTCGGGGGAACGCCTGCGAGGTCAGCAACTGCGGCCGCACCACGGCGGCCGAAGTACTCCCAGTCCCCGGTGACGGCTGGCAACACGCCCATCAGGGTGGCCGCCCCGACGGACGCCGGGATCAAGGGTGGTGTGGCGCAAGCTCCATCAAAGCTGTCGGCCGCCACGGGCAATGGTCCTGAAGCCGGTATCTCGGGTACTCCGGTGTCCCGTCCGAGCGGAAGCGTGCCGAGCCCCGTTACCTCCGGGACTCAGACGTCCGGTCTGAGTACGCCATCGCCTGCGGGCCCCACGAGTGGGCCGGTCGCCGGCGGCGGTACGCAGACGAGTGTCAGTCCTGGAGGGTCAACCATGCAGCCCACCCCGGTTGGGCCTGCTCCCGGGCAGAGCAAGGGCGGCTTCAGCGGTAGGGAGTTCGTCGTCGGTGCGACGCCGGTGGAGGGCCCGGGCCCACGCGGAGGCAGAGCCGTTGGCACTGGTGGCGGTGGCGAGGTCCATCCGGGTACGGGACCCGGGGGCCGCGGGAGAGCCGGTTCCAACCAGGCGGTGGGTGGGCCATCGGCCCGCCCGGGTGGTGCCGTCCGTGAGGCGGTTCCCGGGGCTGGAGCAGGCGGCAAACAGGCTTTCACGGAAGGCGGATCCGGGCTGGGAGCTCGCAGTCGACTGACTGCCGAATCAGGGGCCCGTGGTACGGGCGTCATGTCTCCCGGCATCCCGATGAGCGAGGCGCAGCGCCGCAGGAAGGGCCAGGGCAAGGATGGCAAACGGCCGGACTACCTGGTCGAGGACGAGGAAACCTGGGCGTCGGACAAGCCGACCAATCCGAACGTGGTGGAATGAGTTCGCTCTGTAAGCGGACAGGTGATCTGATCGCATCCCGCAGGTCGGTGATCTGCGGGATGCCTCATTGAGTGAGGTGTTCGGGTGGCGAGCCGCCTGTTGGCGCGTGGTACGGCGGCCCTTGCCGCGGGGACCTTGATCTGGGTTGTCACAGCACCAGCGGCATTGGCCGATCAGATCAGAGACCAGCAGTGGGCTTTGAAGACTTTTGAAGTAGAGACGAAGGTATGGCCAGTCAGTCAGGGCGACGGTGTCACCGTCGCGGTGATCGACAGCGGGGTGAACCCGGACCATCAGGATCTGACCGGACAGGTCCTTCCCGGGGCTGACTTCTCCGGCACCACGTCGGACGGCCGAGTCGATGCTGACGGCCATGGCACTGGCATGGCGAGCCTGATTGCGGGGCACGGGCATGGTGCACAGGCCGGAGTGATGGGCCTGGCCCCCAAAGTGAAGATCCTTCCGATCAAGGTGAGGACGAGCGAAGGCGGCCCGGCCCCCGAGCAGAACGACCTTGCGGCGGCCATCCGCTTCGCGGTGGACCACGGCGCGAAAGTCGTCAACATGTCCATCGGGGGGCCGTTCCGCTTCGACTCGCAGGCCCGCAAGGCCGTTGCCTACGCCGTGTCGAAGGATGTCGTGCTGATCGGAGGCGCAGGCAACAGCGTCACGGATTTGAGTGTCAATTACCCGGCCGCCTTCCCCGGGGTGGTGGCTGTCGGGGCAGCCGACTCCAAGGGGGGTGTATGGAACAGCTCAAAGCCGGGCCCGGAACTCACACTTCTTGCGCCCGGCGTGGAGATCTACCGTGCTTCGGCGAAGTCCCAGACGAGCTACGCGATCGGGAACGGCACTTCTGACTCCACCGCCTATGTTTCCGCCACGGCCGCGCTCATTCGCTCCAAATACCCAAGCCTGTCGGCTGGGCAGGTGATTAATCGCATGATCAAGTCGGCCGCTCCGCCGCTCGACGGGGCTGCAGTGCCCAATAGCAACTATGGCTACGGGGTGCTCTCGCCGGCAAAGGCGCTGGAACCGAACTCCGCCGTGGACAACGGTCCCCGGGAGAATCCGCTCGTCAATCGAGTGGAATCGCTGGGCACCCCGCCTCCGGTTGCTGAGGAGAGCGACGAGCCCTCCGTGGAGCCGATGGTCCCCGAGGGGGACCGCGGGAGCAGCGGGAGCGGGGTGGGGGTCGTGGTGGGGGTGGCGGCCGGGGGTTTGGTGTTGGTGGTCGGTGGCGTCGTGGCGCTCGTGGTGCGGGCGCGGCGGCGGGGGGCGGCGGGTGGGGGTTCGTATCAGTGAGTGGTGAGCCATTCGTCGCGTAGGGCGGCCATCTGGAGGACGTCCCAGTAGCGGTTGTCCCAGTGGTGGGCCTGGCGGGAGCGGCCTTCGAGGGTGAAGCCGGATTTGCGGTAGGCGTGGGCGGCGCGTTCGTTGTACTCGAAGACTTCGAGGTGGACGCGGTTGAGGCGGATGGTCTCGAAGGCGTGGCGCAGGACCAGGAGGGTGGTCTCGGTGCCGATGCCGCGGCCGGTGCTGTCCGGGGTGAGGGCGATCCGGAAGCTGGCGGAGGAGTTGTCGGGGTCGACGTCGGTGAGGGCGGTTTCGCCGAGGAAGCGGCCGGTGGTGGGGTCCTCGACGGCGAGGTCGAGGCGGTCGGGCTGGTCGGGGCGGGTGGCGCACCATTGGTGGATCCGGTCGCGGGTGAAGGCGGTGCGGGTGCCGGTGAGCCGGTTGGTCGTCTTGTCGGTGCAGAGTTCCCACATCGGGTCGGTGTGCCGTTCGTCGAGGGGGACGAGCCGGATGGTGGGGCCGTGCAGGGTGGGTTTCACGGCGAGGGCGGCGAGGTCGGCGGGGTTGGTGGTGTCGGCGGTCATGGCGTTCAGGATGGCGGGCCGGTTTCCGGTTCGTCCACGTATTTGATCCCGGTGGTGCGGGTGCGCATCGGGTTGGTGTGCGCGCGGGGATGGGGGCGTGTGATGAGGGAATGCGCCGGTCGGTGCGCCGGGGGTGGCAGCATTTCGGCGATCGCTGGCGTCATTGCCACTGGTGGGGCTTGTCGGGTGGTGGAGATGCTGGGCCCATGAGCGCTTCTGAGAGCACGCCAGTCGAGAGCACGTCGATCGCCGCCACCGACAGCACCGACGCCGGGATCGTCCCGGACACCAAGGACTGGACCTGGGTGTTGGAACGCCCGTGTCCCGACTGCGGGTTGGACACTCCGCGGGTGGTCCGGGAGGACGTTGCGGGGATGGTCCGGGCCAATGCGGAGGGCTGGCTGACGGTGTTGGCGGGGGAGGCGGACGGACTGCGCCGCAGGCCCGCCGCGGGGGTGTGGTCGGACCTGGAGTACGCGTGCCACGTCCGGGACGTCTTCCGGCTGTTCGAGGTCCGGTTGGGCCTGATGCTGGACCGGGAGGACCCGCTGTTCCCGAACTGGGACCAGGACGACACGGCCGTCGCAGAGCGCTACGGGGAGCAGGACCCGAAGGTGGTGGCCGGGGAGCTGGCGGAGGCCGCGGAGAGGCTCGCAGGGGCCTTCGAGCGGGTGGCCGGCGAGCAGTGGGGGCGGACCGGGAACCGCAGCGACGGGGCGCGGTTCACGGTCGAGTCGTTCGCCCGGTACCTGATCCACGACCCGGTGCACCATCTGTTCGACGTGACGGGCGAACGGGTCTGAGGCCGGGCCGGGGGCGGCGGGGGCGCGGGGTCACCAGCCGGAGGCCTCGCGCAGCATGGTGCGGCGCAGCCGTCCGGCCACGCTGGCGGCGTCGGTGCCGATGACGTCGGCGATCTCGGGGGCGGCGAGGCCGACGACGTAGTGCAGGATCGCCAGGTCGTCCTCGGCCGGGCGCCGGTCCGGGTCGGCGGTCACCCGGCGGGTGTGTTCGGCGACGGTGCCGCGCAGGATTTCCCAGGCGTGCGCGGTCGGGTTGGAGCTGCCCATCAACTCCCGCCAGTGCACCGCGATTTCCGCGAAGGCCTGCTGGACGGCGATGGCCGCGGCGGCGTGCTCGGTCAGCCACACGCGCGCATAGCTGAGGTACCGGGGGCGGTGGAGTTCGCAGAACGCGGTGAACTCCAGTGGTACGTCCGCCGGCTCGCCGGGCCCCGGGGGCGGCTCGGCGGAACTCTCGTGACGGTTGGTCATCTCGGCTTCTCGGAAAGGGAGATGGGTTTCTGACGGTCGATCATCTGTGCTCACTCTACGGTAGGCCCTCGGTGCGCTGGGTGACCAATCCGATGGAATGCCCGGAACCCGCCGCCGCCAGGCCGGTTCCGGTGGCGACCGGGTGCGGCGCGGCGGCGGGACGGCCGGGAAGGCGGCCGGCGAGGGCCGGCGGGGCAGTACTGCGCAGTGACGGGGGACTCGTAGGTGCGAGGGTGTCGCAGCTGGTCAGAGCGTGTAGGACGGCTGTGGCTGCAAGGCAGTTGATGTGACACCGTAGGGCCTGAGGAGGCTGGCGTCCACGCTCAGGGCGCGAACCTGCGCCCGCACAACCACCCGCACAACCGCACTCACGATCGTCGCGGAGATCACCACGGACGGGGACACGGTCGTCATCACGGTGACGGTCGTGCGCGCGGCGTTGACGGCGTCGACGGCGTGCGCGTCGGGGCGGTTCCGTGGCGGCCGGGCGCCGCCGGGCACATCGACCGCGCCCCGGCGGCCTGAACGGGACCGGCCTGAACGGAACCGGCCTGAACGGGACCGGCCGGGGCGGGAGGGCGGGCGGAGCGGCCGCCGGTCAGGAGGTCGTACGGGCCTCCGTGGGGGTGATCCGGTCGACGGCGGTGTCCCGCTCGACCTGGGTCGGGAAGGCTTCGACGGCCCGTCGCCGGGCCGCCTGTGCCACGGCTGCGGCCGCGGCCGCAGCCGCCGCGGCTGCTCCGGCGGCGGCCTCCTCGCGCTCGCGCCGGTGCGCGGCGCCCGCGGCGTGCGTCCCGGAGCCGTGCGTTGCGGAGCCGTGGGGGCCGACGGCGTGCGTTGCGGAGCCGTGCGGGCCGACGGAGAGCGCCCCGGAGGCGTGCGGACCGGTGGAGAGCGCCCCGGAGCCGTGCGTCCCCGGGGTGTGCGTCCCCGGGGTGTGCCCGCCGCCCGTGACGGCTCCGGGGGCGTGCTCACCGGCGGGCTGCCCCGGGGCCCGTCGTCGGCGGCCGAGTGCGGCCCGGGCGGCGTGTTCCTCGGCAGCCTGTCTAGCGGCCAGGTAGGCCTGTACGGCGGCCATGCCGTAGACGGGCTGGATGAGCTGATGGCCCTTGAAGAAGGGCCTGGCCGGGGCGAACCCGGCGGCGACCACGAGGTCGCGGATCTCTGCTATCTCGGCTTCACTGCGGGCGGTGAAGCGGACCTCCCAGCCCTTCTTGTACGTATGGCCCTTTTCGCCGCTGCGGCGGGCGGGGTCCGGGCGGCGGACGTATCCGGGCAGGCGGCCGAGGCGGAGCTGGGCCGCGCGGAGGCCGGCGGTCTCGTCACGTGACATGACGTAAGCCTAGGCAATCCCCGGGGCGGGATTGACGCCTTGGGCATCCCTCGCCGTATGCCTTTGATCACTCTGGGTCAGGCGACCAGGTCGACGATCGTTTTCGATCACATATGACAACCTGATGAGCGTCAATTACTCCAAATGAGTGAGGGTATGAGGACTTTAGTGCGGGCTGATCCCGGTTTCGCGACGGTTGAGTAACAGTGCGTCAGGGTCCCGGTCGCGGGTCCGGGGGGTTGGGGATGGTGTCGGCATGAGCTACCGGATTCCGATGCCGCCGCCGTCCCTGGAGGAGCTGGCGAAGCGTCAGCAGAACGTCGTCACCGCGAGCCAGTTGCGCGCCCGGGGCGTGCCGGCCCGGATCATCACCGAGCACTGCCGCCGGGGTGGACCCTGGCAGCGGATGCTGCCCAGGGTCTACCTGCTGCAGGCCGCCGAGCCCACCCCCGAGCAGCGGATGTGGGCCGCGCTGCTGTACGCCGCGCAGAACGGTCGCGAGGAGGGTCGCCGGGAGGGTGCGGTGATCACCGGCACGGCCGCGCTGGCGCTGTACGGCTTCACCGTCGTGCCCCGGCTGCCCGCGGTGACGGGGGTGGACGTCCTGGTGCCCCGGCAGCGCCGGCTGAAGGACGTCGGTGAGGTCCGGATCCGGCGCACCGAACGGGAGTTGGTGGCCCGCTCGGTGCACGGGCTGGCCTGTGCGCCGGTGGCCCGGGCGGTGGCCGACGCGCTGGTCGAGTGGACGGCGGAGCCGTCGGGCGGCCCGGCCCCGGTGCGCGAGGTGCTGAGGGAGGCCCTCGCTCTGCCCGGGAACCACTGCACGGTGCGGGAGTTGGTGGCCGAGCTGACCGACTCCGGGCTGACCTGCGAGCCTCGGGTGCGTGCCGCGCTGGACGAACTGCTGGCCACCGAGCGGGATTTGGTGTTGGAGCGGCTGGGGAGCCTGATGGACGAGTGGCTGCTGCCGGCGCCGCTGAGCGCCCCCGAGCTGCGGATGCGCGGCGGTACGTACATCGCCGTCCCGGACCTCTACTGGCCGGAGCGGGGCGTCGCGGTGGAGGTGGACTCGGAGCTGCGCTGCGTGAGCGAGGGCGAGGCCGCCTGGGTGCGCGGCGGCCAGCACCGGATGGAGTACCTGGGCGTCCGCGTGGTGTACGTCTGCGGGGCCCGGCTGGCCGCCGACCCGGACGTGGTCGGCGGCGAACTGCGCGAGGCGTACCGGGCCGGCGGGACGGACGTGGTGGAGCTGCTGGTGGTCTGAGCGGCCCCGCGGGCACGACCCGGCGAGCACGACCCCGCGGCCGTGCCCCCGCGAACACACACCCCCCCGCGAGCACACCCCCGCGAACACGCCACCCGCGAGCACCCCCCGGGCGCGGCCCCGGGAGCCGCTACGGACGGACCAGCGGTGTGCCGACCAGCTCGACCCCGGCCGCCCGCAGCTCGGCCAGCGCGGCGGCGGTGGTCTCCGCGGCGACCCCGGCGGTGAGGTCCAGCAGCACCCGGGTGCTGAAGCCCGCCCGGGCCGCGTCCAGCGCGGTCGCCCGGACGCAGTGGTCGGTGGCGATGCCGACCACGTCGATCTGGTCGACCTGCCGCTCGCGCAGCCACTCCACCGGACCGCGGTTGTTCTCGTCCAGCCCCTCGAAGCCGCTGTACGCCGCCGAGTGGGCGCCCTTGTCGAAGACCGCCTCGACCGCGCCGGAGATGACGGCGGGTGTGAAGTTGGGGTGGAAGCCCACGCCCTCGGTGCCGGCCACGCAGTGCGGCGGCCAGCTGTCGACGTAGTCCGGTTCGGCGGAGAAGTGGTCGCCCGGGTCGATGTGGTGGTCGCGGGTGGCGAGGATGTGGTGGTAGCCGGGGGAGGACTCGGCGATCAGGTCGGTGATGGCGGCGGCCACCTCGGCGCCGCCGGCGACGGCCAGGCTGCCGCCCTCGCAGAAGTCGTTCTGCACGTCGACGACGATCAGTGCCCGGTGCATGGCTCGCATCCTCGGATCTCGGGGGCCCGCGGGCGGCGGCGCCCCGGTGGGGGGGAGCCCTCGGGAGTACGCGGCCCGGCCGCGGCGGGCGCGGGGGGTACTCGGGGAGCTCCGGGGGAACTCGGGGAACTCTACGGTCGACTGTAGGGAGTGGCGCGCGGGGGCGGAAGTCCCCGGGGCCGGTCCGGTGGGCCGGTCCCGGCCCCGGGTTCCGGTCAGTGGGCCGGCCCGGCGGGCAGGACCAGTTCGGTCGGCAGCACCGGGTCGCCCTTGGACAGTTGGGTGGCCGACAGCGGCAGGGCGGCGCGGGCGCGCACGTGCCGTTCGCGGGCGGCGCTCAGCGGCTCCCGGCCGACGGTCTCGCCGTCCAGCACCAGCGGCACCTGCATCAGGTGCGGGCGCAGCCCGTCCGGGACGGGTCCGGTGCCGACCACCTCGGCCTCGGCGACGCCGTCGGCGTCGGGCCGGCGGGCCGCCCACTTGCGGCCGCCGATGCTGGTCTTGCCGCCGGCCGCGCGCTTGGCGACCGGCACCATCGGCCCGCCCTCGGTCTCGGCGCGGGCGACCAGCTTGTAGACCATCGCGCAGGTCGGGTGGCCGCTGCCGGTGACCAGGCTGGTGCCGACGCCGTAGCCGTCCACCGGTGCGGCGGCCAGGGCGGCGATCGCGTACTCGTCGAGGTCGGAGGTGACGATGATCCTGGTCCGGTCGGCGCCGAGCTCGTCCAGCTGGCGGCGGACCCGGTGGGCCAGCAGGGTGAGGTCGCCGGAGTCGATCCGGACGGCGCCCAGTTCGGGGCCGGCCACCTCGACGGCGGTGCGCACGGCCTCGCGCAGGTCGAAGGTGTCGACCAGCAGCGTGGTGCCCTTGCCCATGGAGGCGATCTGCGCCGTGAAGGCGTCCCGTTCGCTGTCGTGCACCAGGGTGAAGGCGTGGGCGGCGGTGCCGGTGGTCGGGATGCCGTGGGTGTACCCGGCCTCCAGGTCGGAGGTGGCGGCGAAGCCGGCCACGTAGGCCGCTCGGGCGGCGGCGACGGCGGAGTGCTCGTGGGCGCGGCGGGCGCCCATCTCGATCACCGGGCGGCCGCCGGCGGCGGCGGTCATCCGGGAGGCGGCGGCGGCGATGGCCGAGTCGTGGTTGAGGATCGAGAGGATCACCGTCTCCAGGATCACGGCCTCGGCGAAGCTGCCCTCGACGGTGAGCAGCGGCGAGCCGGGGAAGTAGACCTCTCCCTCGGGGTAGCCGTGGATGTCGCCGCGGAAGCGGTAGTCGGCGAGGAAGCGCAGGGTGGTCTCGTCGACCACGTCCTGGTCGGCGAGCCAGTCCAGCTGGGGGGTGGTGAAGCGGAAGTTCTCGACGGCGTCCAGGACCCGACCGGTGCCGGCCATGACGCCGTATCGGCGGCCGCTCGGCAGGCGGCGGGTGAAGACCTCGAAGACGGAGCGGCGGTGCGCGGCCCCGCTGCGCAGGGCGGCCTGCAGCATGGTGAGCTCGTAGCGGTCGGTGAGCAGCGCGGTCGAGCCGGCCGCGCGCACGGAAGTGGCGTCCATACGGATGATGCTACTACCACTTAGCGTCAGAGTGACGATTTCTCGGCGAGCGTGCCGGGCCGGAATCGCCGGGGTGTCCCCCGGATGGCAGCATGGGGCATGAGGGGTTACGGACGACTGTGCAGCGAGGAGGACCCGGCTTGAGCGTCGCGCCCGTGGAGATCGAGCGCCCGGAGGTCGAGGGGGTGCCGGTGACCGAGCCGGACACGCCCTGGGTGACCATCGTGCACAACGACCCGGTCAATCTGATGAGCTACGTCCAGTACGTCTTCCAGGCCTACTTCGGCTATCCGAAGGACAAGGCCCGGAAGCTGATGATGGACGTCCACACCAAGGGCCGGGCGGTGGTCTCCAGCGGCTCCCGCGAGGAGATGGAGCGCGACGTCCAGGCGATGCACGGCTACGGCCTCTGGGCGACGCTGCAGCACGACTGACGCCGGACCGACCGGCGCCGGCCGGACGGGCGCCGGCGCGACCGGCGCACAGGCGGCCGGGGCCGGCCCGACGGGTGCCGGACCGCCGGCCGTACGACCGAAGACGACGAAGACGGGCTGACCGATACAGATGGCTGGGTTGTTCGAGAGTGCCGGCGGTGGCGGCGCGGCGATCGCGCTGGACGAGTGGGAGGCCTCCATCCTGCGCTCGCTGGAAGTGCAGTTGCTGGAGCTGATCGGCCCCGGTCCGGGCGGGGAGGGTGACGACCCCTTGGCCGCGCTGTTCGCCGAGGGCCCGACCGAGGCTCCCGCCGACCCGGCGCTGGCCCGGCTCTTCCCGGACGCCTACGGCGACCCGGGGAAGCCGGAGGACGAGGAGGCCAGGGTCGCGTCCGGCGAGTTCCGCCGCTTCACCGAGCTGGACCTGCGGGCCCGCAAGCGGGACGACGCGCTGTTCGTGGTCCGGGCGCTGGACGGCCTCGGCGACGGCGGGGTGCTCAAGCTGGCGGTGCCCGACTGTCAGCGCTGGCTGGGCGCGCTGAACGACCTGCGGCTGGCCGTCGGCGTCCGCTTGGAGGTCACCGAGGACGACGAGGACGGCCTCTACGAGCTGCCGGACGGCGACGAGCGCAAGCCGCTGGTGATGGCGTACCTGTGGCTGGGGGCCCTGCAGGAGTCGCTGCTGGAGGCCATGGCGGACTGAGTCCGAGCGGAACCGTCCCTCGGGAGAGCGATCCTGCCCGATTCCGGGCAAGCCCCGGCCGTTTCGTCCAGAATGTGGACGATTGGCCGGGGCATTTCTTATGAAAATCGGGCAAACCATACCAGGTCATGCTCAAATAACGCTCAGGTGGACACCGCTGTCCGAACTTCGCGTGGTACGACTTCTCCACCCCCGAGACCGACCAGGACGGTGCACAGTGGCCGAGAAGTTGTACGACGAAAGGGTCGACAGCGCGGCGGACGGCGAAGGCTACGAGCGCGGGCTCGGCAGCCGCCAGATCCAGATGATCGCGATCGGCGGAGCGATCGGCACCGGCCTGTTCCTCGGCGCCGGCACCGCGATCTCCCGCTCCGGCCCGAGCCTGATCCTCTCCTACGCCGTCGCCGGCCTGGTGATCTTCGTGATCATGCGGGCGCTCGGCGAACTGCTCACCTACCGACCGGTCTCCGGCAGCTTCGCCGAGTACGCCCGGGAGTTCCTCGGCCCCTTCGCCGGCTACGTGACCGGCTGGACGTACTGGCTGTTCTGGGTCGTCACCGGCATGGCGGAGACCACCGCCGCCGCCGTCTACGTGCGGTTCTGGGCGCCCGACATACCGCAGTGGGTCAGTGCGCTGACCTTCCTGGTCCTGCTCTACGCGGCCAACCTGATCTCGGTGAAGCTGTTCGGCGAGATCGAGTTCTGGTTCTCCATGGTCAAGGTCACCGCCATCATCGGCATGATCCTGATCGGCGTCGGGGTGCTGACCCTCGGCTTCAGCAAGGCCGGTGACACCGCGTCGCTCGGCCACCTCTGGCAGGACGGCGGCTTCTTCCCCCGGGGCATCGGCTCCACCGTGATGACCCTTCAGATCGTCATGTTCGCCTACCTGGGCGTCGAACTCGTCGGCGTCACCGCGGGCGAGAGCGAGAACCCCGAGAAGACCCTGCCGCGGGCCATCAACACCCTGCCCTGGCGGATCATGCTGTTCTACATCGGCGCGCTGGTGGTCATCCTCTCGCTCGTGCCGTGGACCGAATTCCGGCCCGGAGTCAGCCCGTTCGTCGCCGCCTTCGGCAAGATCGGCATCCCGGCGGCGGCCGGCATCATCAACTTCGTGGTGCTCACCGCCGCGCTCTCCTCCTGCAACTCCGGGATGTATTCCACCGGCCGCATGCTGCGCGACCTCGCGCTGCGCGGCCAGGCCCCGGGACGGCTCACCAGGCTCAACTCCCGCCGCACCCCGGCCTTCGCGATCACCGTCTCCTGTCTGCTGATGGGGATCGGCGTGGTGCTCAACGGCGTCGTCCCGGCGCGGGCGTTCGAGTACATCACCTCGGTCGCCACGGTCTGCGGCCTGTGGACCTGGGCGATGATCCTGATCTCCCAGATCCGCTACCGCCGGGCCTGGCGGGCCGGCCAGCTGCCGGCGCCCACCTTCAAGGCGCCCGGCGGCTCCTGGGTCAGCTGGGCCGCGCTCGCCTTCCTCGCCCTGGTCGTGGTGCTGATCGGACTGGACCGGGACAACCGGATCTCGCTGTTCGTCTTCCCGTGCTGGGCCGTGCTGCTGGTGGTCGGCTACCAGGTGCTCAAGCGCCGCGACCCGCGAGCCCTCCACGACGTCGCCGCGGACCGGCAGCCCGCCGCCGACGGCAGCCTGCCCGCCGGCGACGGGAGCCTGGACGCCCGCTGACCGGGCCCGGACGCCACGGCCCGGCCACGGCCCCGACCCCGGCGCCACGGACCGGACGCGGACACCCGCCGGCCGGACGTGGACACCCACCGACCGCGCCTCGGACGCCCCGGCGGACAGCCGCCGGGGCGTGGCTATCCTGGCCCGCATGCTGACCATCACCCGAGAACTCCGCGACCGGATCGTGGCCCACGCCCGCGCCGACCACCCGGACGAGGCCTGCGGCGTGGTCGCCGGACCGGCCGGCAGCGGCCGGCCCGAGCGGTTCGTCCCGATGCTCAACGCCGCCCGCTCGCCCACCTTCTACGAGTTCGACTCGGGCGACCTGCTCAAGCTCTACCGCGAGATGGACGACCGGGACGAGGAGCCGGTGATCGTCTACCACTCGCACACCGCGACCGAGGCCTACCCCTCGCGCACCGACGTGAGCTACGCCTCCGAGCCGTTCGCCCACTACGTCCTGGTCTCCACCGCCGAGGGCGAGGGCGAGGACGACCCGTACCAGTTCCGCTCGTTCCGCATCGTGGACGGCGAGATCACAGAGGAAGACGTGCAGGTCGTCGAGGCCTACCCGGTCTGACCGGCACCCCCGCGGACGCGGCCCGCCGACCCCTCCCGAAGGGGCGGCGGGCCGCTGTCGTCTCAGCCCTGGGAACGGGAACATCCGGATCCCGAGACGGCCATGTCGGAGCGGGCCCGGGAATCTATACGATGAGCCCATGCGTTCCGTCGATGTGAGCACTCAGGCCCCGGGCACCCGCCTCGTGGCGCGCCTGCACATCGACCTGTGCCGGCACGCCGGTGCGATCTGTCCCGGCACGCCCGCGCGCTCGCGCTGAGAGCCGCTTCACCACCTCACCCGGGCCCGCCGCCCCCGGCGACGCCGAGCCCGGGCGACCGCCCCGCCGCCTCCGCCGCGGCCCACTCACTCCACGACTCGCCCAGGAGCGCACTCATGGCCATCGAGGTCCGCATCCCGACCATCCTCCGCACCTACACCGACGGCGCCAAGGCCGTCGAGGGCAACGGCAGCAACCTCGGGGAACTCTTCACCGACCTCGACGCCCGCCACCCGGGCATCGCCGCCCGCCTGGTCGAGGGGGGCGAGCTGCGCCGCTTCGTCAACGTCTACCTGAACGACGAGGACGTCCGCTTCCTGGAGGGCATCTCCACCGCCCTCGCCGACGGCGACAGCGTCACCATCCTGCCCGCCGTGGCCGGCGGCGCCCGCTGACCTCCCGGTTCCCCCGCCCGCACGGCGGGGGAACCGCCCTCTCCACCCCACCGCCTTGGCCGGAGGCCCCCCTTGCGTTACGACAGTCCGCTCGAAGCCGTCGGCAACACCCCGCTGGTCCGTCTGCCGAGGCTGTCCGCCGCCGTCCCCGGCAACGCCGACGGCCTGGTGAGCCTCTGGGCCAAGCTGGAGGACCGCAACCCGACCGGCTCGATCAAGGACCGCCCGGCCCTGCACATGATCGAGCGCGCCGAGGCCGACGGCCGGCTCACCCCCGGCTGCACCGTCCTGGAGCCCACCAGCGGCAACACCGGCATCTCGCTGGCCATGGCCGCCAAGCTCAAGGGCTACCGGATGGTCTGCGTGATGCCGGAGAACACCAGCGAGGAGCGGCGCGAACTGCTCCGCATGTGGGGCGCCGAGATCATCCCCTCCCCGGCGGCCGGCGGCTCCAACACCGCCGTACGGATGGCCAAGGAGATCGCCGCCGAGCACCCCGACTGGGTGATGCTCTACCAGTACGGCAACCCCGACAACGCGGGCGCCCACTACACCGGCACCGGCCCCGAGATCCTCGCCGACCTGCCCACCGTCACCCACTTCGTGGCGGGCCTCGGCACCACCGGCACCCTGATGGGCGTCGGCCGCTACCTGCGCGAGAAGGTCCCCGGCGTGAGGATCGTCGCCGCCGAACCGCGCTACGACGACGTGGTGTACGGGCTGCGCAACCTCGACGAGGGCTTCGTCCCCGAGCTGTACGACGCCGAGGTGCTCACCACCCGCTTCTCGGTCGGCTCCGCGGACGCCGTCCGCCGCACCCGCGAACTCCTCCAGCAGGAGGGCATCTTCGCGGGCGTCTCGACCGGCGCCATCCTGCACGCGGCGATCGGCGTCGGGCGCAAGGCGGCGGCCGCGGGGGAGCGCGCGGACATCGTCTTCGTGGTCGCCGACGGCGGCTGGAAGTACCTGTCCACCGGCATCTACACCGCCGAGTCCACCGAGGCCGCGGTCGAGGCGCTGCAGGGCCAGCTCTGGGCGTAGGGCCCAGGGGCCAGGGCCCGTCCCGTGGATCCTCGCCGGGCCCGCGGCATCCGGGGGCAGGCCGCTAACCGCGCGGCAGCGCCCGCTGCGCCCGGGCCCAGACCTGCCGGTCCACCGCGCCGGCCCGGCGGCGGAAGGCCGACAGCGGTACCTCGCGCAGCTCGTCGGTCTCCAGCCAGCTGGCCCGGCCCTCCCGGTCACCCACCGTCCCGGGCGGCAGCGGCAGTACGCCCGGGCGTTCCGCGTGGTGCTTGCTGGTGATCTTGGCGACGGTGGCGGTCCGGCCGTGCACCCGCAGCACCAGGCACGGGCGGTCCTTGGACCCGGGCCCGTCCTCGAACGGCACCTGCGCCCACCAGATCTCCTGCGGCTCGGGGCCGGCCCCCGGCCGCGGCTTCGGGCCGGTCGGCCCGGACGGGCGCGGGGCCGGGCGGGTGCGCCGCACCAGCGCCGCCGCGGCGGCGGCCAGCAGCGCGACGCCCAGCAGCGACAGGACGAGCCAGGTAGCGGTCATGCCGTTCATGCGGCGAACCGTACCGGGCCGGGGTGAACGCCACTACCGTGCCGGCCGTGACGGTCGGGCATATGTCCGCGCATTGCTCCCGGTTCGTCACGGAACTGCCACAATGCCCGTTCTGCGCCCGGAGTCCCGGCCGGTCCGGCAAGGCTGCGTCACGAACGTCCGCCCCCGTCCCCCGGAGGTGCCCCCGTGACCCGTGGCCCCGAGCTGTGGTCCTGCGCCGAGATCGCCCGCCACATCAACGTCCGGCCCGCGACCGTCCGCAGTTACCGCCGGCACCGGCTGCTGCCCGATCCGGACGTGATCGACGGCAGCGGCCGCCCGCGGTGGTACCCGTTCACCATCCGTACCTGGGCCCGCAACCGGCCCCGGCGCCGCTGATCCCCGGCCCGTCAACCACCCCCGCTCCAGCTCCCGGCGTTCTGGTGATTCCGCCCACAGCCCGGCACGGGGACGGGGGCAAAGTGCCGCTCCGCCCTTACCCTCGACACACCAACGCAGTGCTACCGGCCGGTTCGCCGCGCCCGGCCTGCCGTTTTCCATGCCGTTTTCCACGCTGTCCGGTGGAGGACGGCGATGCCGTTTTCCAGCAGCAGCCAGGATGTGTCGGGGCGGAGGGGCTCGGATGAAACTGACCGTGGTGGGGTGTTCGGGGAGCTTCCCGGCCGCCGACTCGCCCTGCTCCAGCTACCTGGTCGAGGCCGAGGGCTACCGCGTCGTGCTCGACCTCGGCAACGGAGCCCTCGGTGCCCTCCAGAAGTACACCGGCCTCTACGACGTCGACGCCGTCCTGCTCAGCCACCTGCACGCCGACCACTGCGTCGACCTGTGCGCCTACTGGGTGGCGCGCAACTACCGCGCCGAGGGCTGCCCCGAACTGCTGCCCGTGTACGGTCCGGCCGGCACCGCCGAGCGGCTCGCCCGCGCCTACGACATGCCGGAGAACCCCGGGATGAAGGAGGTGTTCGAGTTCCGCACGCTCACCCCCGGCAGCTTCGAGCTCGGCCCGTTCCGGATCGGCGTCGCCCAGGTCAACCACCCCGTCGACGCCTTCGCCTTCCGGCTGGAGCACGACGGCCGCTCGCTGGTCTACAGCGGGGACACCGGCGAGAGCGCCGAACTCGTCGAACTCGCCCGCGACACCGACCTCTTCCTCTGCGAGGCGGCGTACATCGACGGGCGCGACACCTATCGGGCCGTCCACCTCAACGGCCGCGAGGCGGGCGAGCACGCCGCCGCGGCCGGCGCCCGCCGACTCGTCCTCACCCACATCCCCCCGTGGACCGACGCCGAGCACAACCGGCGGGACGCCGCGGCCGCCTACCCGGGGCCGGTCGAGGTCGCCCGGGCCGGTGCGGTGTACGAGGTCTGAGCAGCCCGGCGGGGGTTGCGCGGGATGCCGCGGAAGTCCCGGGAAAAAGTTCCGGGACGACCTGCAACCTCGCCGCCCCCCGTACGTCCTAGTAGGTGAGCGGCGGGAAACGCCGCCGGAACGGTCGGCCCGTCGGGCGCGGCCGCGATCACACCACTCACCAGGCTTGCTTCGTGCTGCCCGGATCCGGCGTGCCGGTCCGGAGCGGAAATCCAGGGGGATCCCATGCGCAAGACCAACCGTGCCCTGAACCGGGCCCGCCGGCTCGTTCCGGCGGTCGCGCTGACCGCCGCGCTGGTGGGCGGCGGCGCCGTGACCGCGACCCCGGCGTTCGCCGCCGCCGGGCCGCTCAGCCTGACCGTGCACGCCCCGGCGGTGGTCGGCTTCGCGGGCGGGCCGGTCGAGTTCACCGAGCACATCGGCAACCCGGGGGACCAGGGCACGTCCGTCGTGCTGGACTTCGAGATCGAGAGCGACCTCGGGACGCCGCCGAACGCCCTGAGCCTCGACTACTTCAGCGACATGACCGGTGGCTGGCTGCCGGTGGACCTGAAGGCGCGCTCCGAGGGGAACCGGCTGGTCAACGCGGGCGGCACCGGCAAGGTGACGGTTCCGGCGGGCGGCACCGACGTCAGGCTCCGCCTCGGTGTTCCGATGGGCAAGCCGCACGACGGGGCCACCAACGGCGGCACCGGCCCGAACCTCGCCTTCCGCACCGCCGTCAAGGGCTGGTGGCAGGATTCCCCGGTCGAGCCGCCGCTCAACGACACCCACGTGATCAACGTGGAGGGGATCACCAACGGCGTGTCCGGGGTCCCGGCCACCGCCGTCGCGGGCGGGGCGCCCATCGAGTTCGACGCGGTGCTCAGGAACCCGACGCCGTCCGCCTACACCAACCTCGGCAACGTGCTGTTCACCGACCGGCACGCCAGGGTCGAGGTCCGCGGCGCCGACGGCACCTGGACCGTCCTGGCGCCGGTCACCACCGAGGCCGAGCCTCCGGCGGGCTTCTACCTGGACGGCCGAAACTCCTCTGCGGCCCCCGGGAGTTCGCAGACCAAGCGGGTCCGGGTCAGCTACCCGGCCGACATGCCGCAGGGCGCGACCGAGCTGAACCCCTGCGTGTTCGTCAACGAGGGCGACGGCACGCCCTTCCGCGGCACCACCATGTGCTCGCCCGGCGCCACCGTCCGGGTCGTCGCCCCGGAACCGAAGCCCACCACCACGCCCGCCCCGACCGGCACCCCGGAGAGCACCGGGACCCCGGCCCCGACCCCGTCCACCGGCTCCAACGGTTCGAACGGTTCGAAGCCGCAGCCGGGCGGCGACGCGCCCGCCGCCCAGCAGGCCGGCGACGTCACCAGGGCACCGGCCGCCCCGGCCGCTTCGGCGCCCGCCGCGCCCGCGGGCGACGCCCCGGCGGCCGGTGACCGGCCGGTGGGCGGCCACCTGGCCTCCACCGGCGCCGACAGCGACCGGACCGGCCTGATCGCGGGCGTCGGAGCGCTGCTGGTGGGCGCCGGCGCGGGGGCCTTCTTCCTGGCCCGCCGCCGCCGCACCAGCTGACCGCCCGCCGTGGGGGGGGGGGGCTGGGGGGGAGGGGGGGAGAGGGGGGAGGGGGCGAGGAGGGGCAACGACAGGGGGGTGGAGACGGGGGGGTCCCGGGGCGCGGCTGTCGGAGGTGCGCAGTACGGTCCTGTCATGGCAGCCAGAATCGATCTGACCCTCGACTGCGCGAACGCACCGCTCCTCGCCGCGTTCTGGAAGACGGCACTGGGCTATGTCGACGAGCCGCCGCCCGCTCCCTTCAAGACCCGCGAGGAGTGGCTCGCGCAGTTCGACCTGCCGGAGGACGACTCCGCGGACGACGGGGCGTGGCTCTGCGACCCCGACGGCGTCGGCCCCCGCCTGTCCATCCTCAAGGTCCCCGAACCGAAGACGGCGAAGAACCGGCTCCACATCGACGTCCGGGTGCCGGGACACGGCAGCCCCGGTGAGCGGTGGGCGCGGATCAAGGCGGAGTCCGAGCGGCTGGTGAAGGCGGGCGGGGCCGTCCTGCAGGAGTTCGACGGGCACCACGTCGTGATGGCCGACCCGGAGGGCAACGAGTTCTGCGTCGCCGCAGCCGCAGCCGCAGCCGCAGCCTCGGCCTGAGGCCCGCAGGGCCGGGGAGCCGGGCACGCGCGCCGAGGACGGTGGATCCGACGCGGCGCCCGACGGTCACGGCCGGCCGGCTCCGGCGGTGCGCAGTGGGGGAGTGCGGTCAGCGGCCGGCCAGATGGCGGGAGATGAGATCGACCTCCTCCAGCTGGGCGGTGGTCAGGCGCCGGGCTTCCCGGACGACCGCGGCCACGTCCGCGGCCCGGGAGTGGAGCGGCGGCAGGTCGTCCGGCAGGCGCATGCCGCCGACCGCCGCCAGGTCGGGCGCGGGGATGCCGAGCACTCCCGCGAAGCCGGCCACCAGCTCGGGGGTCGCTTCGGTGGTGCCGCGGCCCACCCCGCCGATCGTGGACGGCGACAGATATATCCGCCCGTCGGTCACCGCGTACAGGGCCTTCGCCGTGCACGTCCACTTGAGGTTCCGACTGTGCGCGAGCTCAAGGAGCACCGCCCCGAACCCCGGTTCGTACCGGTGGTACGGCCGGTCGATCCCGCCCCGCCCCTCCCGCCGCACCAGGGGCTGCGCCCGGATCGCGTCCAGTAGCGGACGCCGGTTCTCGGCGGGCATGACCATCGTGTTGTGAACGACGGGGCCGACCGACCAGTGCGGATTGCGGGTGACCGGCGTCAGGTCGTCGGGCACCGGCTGCCGGGCAAGGACGAACAGGTCGGCGGCGTGCAGCCCGAGCACCGGCGCCAGGCCCCTGAGCAGCTGTCCGGTCGGCACCCGCCCGTCGAGTACGGCCCGCAGCTCCGTCGGGTCGGCGCCGGCCGCCGCCGAGAGCGCGGCGGCGTCGATCGCCCGACGGTCCGTCAGGTGCGCCAGCAGCGCGCCGAACTCCAGTACTCCGGTCATTCCGCCAGCGTATCCACCTGCGCGGAGCCCGCCCGGCGCGCGCCCGCTGCGGTCGCTCCGGCGGCACACCGTGGTTGCCGGTACGTGCCTACGGCCTACGGCCGGTACCGCTCGGCGAGGTCGCCGTAGCCGCCCGCTGTCCAGACCGCCTTGCGGAACTCCGCGAGGCCGAGCGGCCCGGTGCCCTGTCCGGCGGTGGGCGGGAAGTGCGCGGTGCCGCAACGGGCGCAGTACCAGGCCTGCTGTCGGCCCGTCCCCCTGATCACCCGTCGGCCTGCGCGGCGGCCAGCACCTCGCGGACGGTGGTGACCCACTCGTGGTCCTCACCGACCCGGGACGTCAGCGCGTCCAGGGTGTGTTCGAACGCCACCACCGCCTCCTCGCGTCGGAGCAGGCCGAGGCCGAGCCGGCACTGGTCCCGTCGGAAGGCCGTCATCAGGGCTTCCGGGTGGTCCGGGCCGTACTCCGCGCTCTCCCCGGCGAGCACGGTCTCGTACAGCCGCAGGGCCTCGGCGCGGTCACCGTGCAGTCGTGTCAGCCGTGCCAGGCACAGGGCCGCCTCGCGGCTCTGCTTGTCCGCCGGGCCGAGGACGTCGGCGTACGCGTCGGCCACCTGCCGCAGCTCGTCGATCGCCTCGGTGTGCCGCTGCTGCTTCTCGAACAGGTGGGCCAGGCAGTGGCGCTCGGACAGGACGACGGAGTCCATGCCGTCCACGGACTCCAGGCGGATCGCGAGCACCGCACGGATCTCCCGTTCGGCCTCCTCCCTCCGGCCGCCCTTGCTCAGCAGGTCGGCCCGCTCGTGCCGGAGCCGGAGCGCACTCGTGAGGACCGGCGCCGGCACCGGGCCCCTGCCGTCCAACGACGACAGGGCCCCTTCGTACTCGGCGAGCGCGTCGTCCCGCCGCCCCTGGTGGACGAGGTTCTTCGCCAGGCAGCTCGTCATGTTCCAGTACAGCTCGTATTCCTGGGCACCGGCACGTTCGAGGTCCTGCAGCACCGACCGGTACTCCATCTCCGCCTCGGCCCACCGCTGGGCGGCGTCCAGGGCGTGGGCCATGTGATGCCGGTCCTGCAGCGGCAGGAAGTGGTGGTCCGACGCCGACCGGCTCCGGGTGTGCTCGATCAGCTGCCGGTACTCCTCGTCGGCGCCGCTCTCGCCGTGGCCGCGTTCCGCGATCAGATGGGCGAGCGTCCCGTGCACCAGCAGCGTGTACGGATCGGTGGCACCGAGCGCCCGGCGGCAGTCCGTCAGGAGCTCGCGCAGCTCGGCCTCGACCTGGGCGTCCTCCTCGGGCCGGCAGGAACGCCGGGCGGTCGCGACGTCGTGCCGGGTGATCAGCGTCTCGATGTGGTCCGCGCCGAGCTGCGCCGTCTGCTCGGCCAGCAGCCGCTCGAACTCGCCCAGGTGTTCCTCGTCGTACCCGCGGGCCGTGGTCAGCTGGGACAGCGCTCTCTGGGTGAGCAGCGTGTACGGGTCGTGCGGGCCGAGTACCCGACTGCGCAGCAGCCGGATGGCGTGCAGTTCGGTCACCAGCTCCGCCTCGGACAGCATGCCCAGGGAGAATCGGTGACCGGCCAGGTCGAAGCGGGTGATCAGGGTCTCGGGACTGTCGGCCCCGAGCGTCTGCGCCTGCCGGGTGACGATGTGTTCCAGCTCCCGCAGCTGTTCCTCGCCCCGGAGTGCCTGGTTCCTGTCGGCGAGCACCGCGCGGTGACGGATCGACAGCCGGAGCGGGTGGTCCGGGGGCAGGAAGGCCGCGCGCCGTTCGAGGAGGCCGGCCAGTTCCTGGTCGGCCTCCGCCCCCGCGAAGACCTTGAAGGCGAAGCCGCCGAGCCCGACCCGCAACAGGGGTAGCAGCACGGCGTCCTCGTCACCGCCCGGTGCCGCGGCCAGCGCGGCGACGACGTGGGGGAAGAGCAGCCGCCACCAGAGCCAGTTCCCGGGCTGCTCCGGGGCGCGGGCCGCGCCCCGTTCGAGGATTTCCGCGGCCGCCCGCCACACGGCCGTCCGGTCCTCGGCCGGGCCTTCGGCCAGCCGCAGGGCGTTGGCCTCCAGCACCAGCCGGTGGCTGGCCAGGCACGGTATGGGGTCGTGCCCGTCGGACGAGCCGCCCGACCCGATGTCCACCACGTCGAGCAGGCCCAGGTCGATCAGCGCCTCGATCGCCCGGTCCACCCGCTCCGCGTCGGCTCCCCGGGCCGTCGCGCCCGGGAGCGGCAGCGGGTCGATGTCGAGCAGTCCCACCGGGAAGGGGGTCAGGGCGCAGCACGACAGCAGGCGCATCAGGGACCGGGCCTCGGGCAGCCGTTGCTCCTCCAGCAGGTCGAGGGAGAGTTCCCAGGTGCGTCCGATCAGCCGGCGGTGGAACTGCTCGGTCCCGGCGTCGTCGCCGCGCCACGTCCCGCCCTGGTCCAGGAAGCCGGCCCCCGCCTCGCCCAACGCCTCCGCGTAGGCGGTGAAGCCGCGGACCCGGCCGCCGGGACGGCCGTCCCGGTGCCGCAGCAGCCCGGCGCCCCGCGCCGACCTGGCCAGGTACGATCCGGCGAGCTTGAGCGCCAGCGGCAGCCCGTCGAGCCGCTGGGCCAGGACCATCGCCTCGTCCGGATCCCCGGCCTCCCCCGCGAGGTCCAGCAGGACGTCCCGGCCGTCGGCCGGGACGAGCACGCCGACCCGGTGGGTGTCGGCCTCGTGCCCCCAGATCCCGGGGCTTCCCACCCGGGTGGTGACCACGGTCATCCCGGCCCGGCTCGAACGCAGCCAGCCGGTGCCGTCGCCGGGCGCGCCGCTCTCCGCGGCCAGCCACGAGGGCTCGTCGACGTTGTCGACCACCAGCAGCCACGGGTGCTCCGCGCCGTCCAGCTCCCGCCAGACCAGATCGGTCGCGCTGATCCGGCCGGCCCAGGCCGCCTCGATCTCGTCCGGGGCCGCGCCCGACTCGCGCGCGACCTCCCGCATTCCGGTGACCAGGCGGTCGGGTGAGGAGGCGGACACCCAGTACACCCGGTAGCCCCGGTCCCGGGCCCGGCGGGCGAGGTGCAGGGCCAGCGTGGTCTTGCCGCAGCCGCCCATGCCGTGGAGGATCTGGGGCCGGCCGTCGCCCTGGGACAGCCGGGTCTCCAACAGGTCCAGCAACTCGTCGCGTCCTCGGACCCGGGGCGGCAGTTCGCCGTACGGCGGGCGGATGGAGAAGGTGCCGGGGCCGGCGGGCCGGGACGGCACCGGCTGGGCCCGCACGGGGTCGCCACCACCCCTGGCCGCGTGCTTCGCCGCCTCCAGGGCGTCCCCGGCGGCCTTGTGCGCGTCGGCCCAGTCACGGTTCGGAGCGGCGTCGCATCCGAGCAGCAGGGCTTTGAGCGTCTCCCAGGTCGGGACGCGCTTGCCGGTCAGCACGTCCGACACCGTGCTCTTGCCCACGCGGGTGCCGGCCGCCAGATCCCGCACGCCGGAATAACCGGCCGCCCGCGCCACCTCGCCCAGCCGGCCCGCCAACTCCCGCACCGGCTCTGGCGCGTCAGCGTCCACCTCACCGAAGCCCACTGCCACTCCCTCCCGGCCGATCGATGTGTCCCGAGCGTACGGCGTCGGTGTCCGGTCGGACGTCCCCGGGACGCCGGACGGACACGATCCGTCCAGGCCGCGGCCTCGTTGTCCGGCCGCTGTCCGACGGCCGTTCAGGACAGCCCCGCACCTCCGTACACCGGAGACAGCGGCCGACGGGGCCGCGGTGGCGCACAGGGAGGGAACGGTTCACATGGATCTACTGCTGACGGTCGTGGACTTCGTGCGGGAGCACGGTACGGAACTGTCGGTCGGGATCGGGGCGTTGCGACTGACCGTCGACACGGTACGGGGCATCAGGTCGCTGCTCCGTCGGCGGGCGCGATCGGCCGGATAGCCGGTGGCCGATGGCCGGCGACAGGGCGGCCCGGCGGGCGGTGTGCCCGCCGGGCCGCTCGGCCCTCCGGTCCGGCGTCCGGCTGTGCGAGGGCTGTCGGGCGATGTCCCGCACGCCGGACTCGCGTTCGGCGGTGTCGATCAGGTCGACCACCTGGACCCGGTGGCGCCTTGCACGGGTCATCGGATCACCGGACGTCGTCGTGCCCGAGACCGCGGTCGGGCGCGCTCATGTCGCCCGTCCCGGGCGTGCCGTCGGCGAGCCCGTAGCGCAGGAACACCGTGCCCTGCGCACCGGCCGCCGGCGGTTCGAGGAGCGTCAGGTTCGTGGGCACCGCGCCACCGTCGAACACCTTCTTCCCGACGCCGAGCACGATCGGGTGCACCCACAGGTCGAGACGGTCGAAGAGCTTCTCCCGCAGGAGGGTCTGCACCAGGTCCAGGCTCCCGACGACCTTCACGTGCTCGTGCCGGTCACGGACCTCGCGCACCGCGCCGGCCAGGTCCGGGCCCAGCAGCGTGGACCCGGCCCACGGGAGGCCGGGCGTGCCGCGCGACGCCACGTACTTCGGGACGCGGTTGAAGAGCTCGGCGATCTCGCCCTCCTTCTGGTGCGGCCAGTAGGCGGCGAAGATGTCGTACGTCCGCCGGCCGAGCAGCAGGGCGTCCGTGCCCTCGTACGCGGCGAGGATCTGCGCCCCGGTGCCCTCGTCGATCAGGGGCGCCTGCCAGCCGCCGAACGGGAACCCCACCGGGTCCTCGTCGGGGCCGCCGGGCGCCTGCCCGACGAGGTCGAGGGTCGCGAACAGTTCGATGTGGATGAGGCCCATGTCTGCACTCCCGGTGAGTTGGTCGTCCCCGTCGAGATGTAGACCTTCCGGGGCCGGAAAACTCATCGCCGCGCCGGTGCCCGGTTTCCGCTGCCCGGTTTCCGCACCCGCCGCCCTTTCAGTGCGCGCGGTCCAGGAGTGGCTGACTGTGCGTGCCGACGGTGTTACTCTCCCGAGAGAAGAGAGAGCTGACTCTCACTTGCCGGTTCGGAAGGCCACTCGTCCGTCCTGGCCCGGCCGTGCGGGAGAGAGCGGCTCCGCCAAGCGTCCCCTGCTCTTGTGGCCCTTCGGCCGGTGAGGAGAGACCATGACCGCGCCCGCACCGCAGTTACCCTTCGAACGCCCCAACGCCCTGGACCTGGCGCCACTGCTCGCACGCCTGCGCGAGGAAGGCCCGATCACCCGGGTGACGACACCCGCCGGCGACCCGGCCTGGCTGGTGACCCGCTACGAGGAAGCCCGGGTGATCCTGAGCGACACCCGGTTCTCCCGGCTGCGCCCCGACACCGAGGACGCCCCGAGGATCTCGGCCTCGGCGCTGCACACACGCCCCGCCGTCACGCCCGAGGAGGAGGACCGCGAACACACGCGGATGCGCCGGATGCTGGCGCCCGCGTTCAGCGCGCCGCGGATGCGCCGGATGGGCGAGCGGATCGGGGAACTCGCCGCGTCCTGCCTGGACGCGATGGACGAGGACCGTTCGCGGGATCCGCAACGTGCCGTCAACCTGCACGACCACCTGTCGTTCCCGCTGCCGGTGATGGTGATCTGCGAGCTGCTGGGCGTGCCGGTCGCGGACCGGGACCTGCTGCGCGGCTGGTCGGAACGGATCGCCGCGCTGTACGGCGGCGCCGACGGGGCCGCGGCCATGGCCGAGTTCGAGGCGTACGTCGCCGCCGTCGCCGCGGAGAAGCGCAAGCGGCCGGGGCAGGACGTGATCAGCGACATCCTGGCCGCACAGGCACAGGACCCCTCGTTCACCGAGGAGGAGATGACCCGCCTGGCGGTGGGACTGCTGTTCGCGGGCCACGAGACGACGTCGACCCGGATCGACCTGGGGGTCCTGTTCCTGCTGAGCGACACCGCCCGGCGCGACCGCTTCACCGCCGACCCCGAGGGCTCCGCCCGCGCCACCGTGGAGGAGGTCCTGCGGATGGCCGCCCCCGGCGCCCTGGGCCTGACCCGCTACGCCCGCGAGGACGTCACCGTCGCCGGGACGGCGATCGCGCGGGGCGAGGCGGTACTGGTGGCCATCAACGCCGCGAACCGGGACGGGCGGGCCTTCGAGGAACCGGACGCCTTCGACCCGTCGCGTTCCCCCAACGCGCACCTGGCCTTCGGACACGGCGGTCACTACTGCATCGGCAACGCGCTCGCCCGCACCGAGATGCGGATCGCGCTGACCGCGCTGTTCCGGCGCTTCCCCGGCCTGCGGCTGGCGGTGGACGCGCGCAGCCTGCGCGACCACTCCGAACGGCTGGCGGGCGGCATCGGCGAGGTCCCGGTCCTGTGGTGAACGGGGACCACCGGCCCGAGCGGCCCGCCGCACGGGTGGAGGCGGACACCTCGCGGTGCGTGTCGTCGGGGCAGTGCGCGATGACCGCGCCGTCGGTGTTCGACCAGGACGAGTCCGGGCGGGTCGTCGTGCTCGCCGCCGACCCCGGCGGCCCGGCGGCGGAACAGGCCCGCGAGGCGGCCGCCATGTGCCCGGCCTCGGCGATCCGGCTGCGCCCGGCGCGCTGACGGACGGCGGTGCCGGTGGTGCCGGTGGTGCCGGCGGTGCCGGTGGTGTCGGCCGCCCGACGTGGCGGCCGGCACCTGCCCCGGCGTCAGGCATCAGGGCGTCACGGCGTCAGGACGTCAGGACGTCAGGACGTCAGGGCGTACGGGTGTGCAGCGCGGGGGCGGGACAGGGCAGCGGGCGGGCCCCGGCGGGGGACAGGCCGTCGAGGACCAGGGCCAGGTACCGGCGCCAGCCGTCCTCCCGGGCCTCCATCGTCCACAGCACCGAGACGAGCATGACGACGATGCGGTGCAGGTCGTCGGGCACGAGGTCGGCGCGGATCACGCCCGCGTCCTGACCGCGCGTCAGGATGGCGTCGAGCGCGGCGAAGAACTCCTCCCCGGTTGCCGGGGTCAGCACGCCGGCGGCGCGGGCGGCGGCCAGCACGTTGTAGTCGCCGGCCACCGATTCCAGGGCCGCCTCCAGCACACGGACCAGCCCGGACGCGGGATCGGCGTCGTGCGCGGCAGCCTGGATGACGGGACGGACGTGCTCGCCGAAACGCTGGTCCAGCACGGCCCGCAGCAGCGCGGCCTTGTCGGGGAAGCGGCGGAAGAGCGTGGCGGCCCCGACGCCGGCCCGGCGCGCCACGTCGTCGAGGTGGGCGTCGGGGCCCTGCTCGGCGAAGACCTCCCGGGCAGCCCGGACGATCTTTTCCGCGTTGCGGGCGGCATCGGCACGCAGCAGCCGGGGGGAGTCGAGGGCCATCCCGGCACCCTATCCAAGGGCCGCCCGCAGCGCGGCGACGTCCGGCGGGCGCCGCCGCAGCAGGTGGCCGGCCGCCGGGGACCGCCCGGTGGTCCCCGGAGCCCGCCAACTCCCGGGCGGCGTGCGCGTGTCGGACGAAGGCCACGGCCCGCCCGCCGCCCGCCCGCGGCGGGGCCGGTGCGGTGCCGGCTACTCGACCGCGCGCAGCGCGTTGACGATGCCGAAGCCGTAGAAGCCGTTGACGCGCTTGCCGCCCGCACAGACGGCGTCCCCGGAACCACCGCCGTTCCCGCCGTTCCCGCCGTGCGGGTCGGCCGGGCCGGCCGGACACCCCGGGTTGTCCGCCTGGGCCTTGAGCAGTGCCTGCAACTGGGCCGGGGTCGCCTCCGGGTGGGCGGACTTCAGCAGCGCGGCCACACCGGAGGCGTGGGGCGTGGCCATGGACGTGCCCTGCTCGTAGCCGTACTGGTTGTTCGGCAGCGTCGACAGGATGCCGCCTTCCCCGGACGGGGTGTCCGAGGCCTGGTACCGGTCACCGCCCGGCGCCGCGACGTCGATCACGCCGAGGCCGTAGTTGGAGTAGTACGCCTTCGCGTTCCTGGCGCCGGTCGCGCCGACCGTGACGACGCCCGGCAGCTGTGCGGGCAGGTCCCAGCACCTGTGCGGGTCGACCGTCCGGCTCGCCGGGGTGGAGTCGTTGGGGCTGCCACCGTCGGTGAAGCCGTCGGAGGCCAGGTCGTGGTTGGCGTTGCCGGCCCCGGCGACGTTGAGGGTGCCCTTGCGCTGCGCGTAGAGCTGGGCGCGGTCGACCGCGTCGACGATGGCCTTCTGGTCGGGGTCGTCCAGGCAGTTGTACTGCCACGGGTCCACGTAGTAGCTGTTGTTGGTGATCTGCACACCGTGGTCGGCGGCGAACACGAAGGCGCAGACGACGCTTTCGGCGTAGATCAGCTGGCGCGGGGTGGGCTGGGAGACCGTGATGCCGGAGACCTTCACCCCGGGTGCCACGCCCGCGACGCCGACGCCGTTGCGGGCCGCGGCTATCGTGCCCGCCACGTGCGTGCCGTGGAAGTAGTCCGCGTCCACCGGCCGCCAGGAGCCGTACGCGGTGTCGGCCTTGCCGCTGGCGCAGTTCGCGGACTGCGAGGGGGAGAAGTTCGCGGCGAGGTCCGGGTGGGTGTCGTCGACGCCGGTGTCGATGACGGCGACCGTGACATTGCTGCTGCCGGGGTTGATCTCCGCGGCCTTGTCCGCGCCGATCGCCCGCAGGGCCCACTGCTCGGCTTCGAGGGGTTCGGTGCCGCTGCCGGACGCCTTCGCGATCCCCGCCGCCTCGGCCTCGGAGAGGCGCCGCACCCCACCCTCGTCGGTGGTCCCCGCCGCGCTCAGCGGCGCGGTCCGCGTGGCGCCCGCCGACTGCACTCCGCGCACCGCGCGCATCCGCCTGCCGAAGTCGGGGTTCGCCGAGTGGGCGACGATGACGCCGATCCCGTCGTACGTGACGACGACGGTGCCGCCGGCCGCGGCGACGGCCCGCTGCACCTCGGCGATCGTGCGACGGTCGGTCCTGGTGTTGACGACGTACGCCAGGGGGTGCGCGTCCTCGGCCTGCGCGGCGTACTGCGCCCGGGGCGTCGCCGAGGCCGGCGTGGGGAGGAATCCGAGTGAGGCGGTCAGCGACAGCACGATCGGCACGGCCGGGCCGAGTCGCAGTAAGGAACGCAGTCGAGCCATGTGGTCTCCACATCATCCGGGTGCAGGACCCGGCCGAGGACAGCGCGCCGGCCGGGCAGGAACAGGACGGGTGGTACAGGACGCGCGGTGCAGGACGCGTGGTGCAGGAGTGAAGCTATCCCGCCACCTCGCCAACCATCAATGACTCGGCAAAGACTCGGCAATGACTCGCCGACGGCCTGACCGGACCCGCGGCGAACCGGCACGGCCGGTCCGAGGTCGAACCCGACGCGGCACGACGGCCGACATCAACGCCGTTGGCCCCCGGCAGGGTTGCCGTGGCCTCCGCACTCCGGCCGCCGTCGTGCCGCCGCAGTGCCGCCGCACCCCGGCCGCCGCAGTGCCGCCGCCGCACGCTCCCGGTGCTGGCGGTCCCGAGTGTCCGGGGAGGCCGTCTCCCCGCGCCCGGTATCCGGCAGGGCACAGGTTCCCGTCGTCCAGGCGTTGGGACGGCCGGCCGCGAGGCAGGCCGTCATCCGCCCACGCACGATCAGCGGATGTGACATCGGACACATCCACCGCGTCGGGTGCCGGCCGACTGTCGTCCGCAACACCCAAACCCGCAGGTCAACTTCGCAACGCGAGGTCCCTGACGAACCCGCGGGCCGTTCAAAACGATCTAGCTCCCCACAGAGGATTGGGCCTAGCCTGCCCGCCATGTCCCAGAACACGAACACCCCCGGTTTCCCCGGGCAGCCGGCCGCCCCGGCCGGCGACTCCGCCAAGGTGCAGCGCCAGGTGCAGCAGCAGGCGGGCGTCGGACCGGTCTACGGTGGCGGCGGCACCCTCTTCTCCGAGCCGGTCCTGGTGGTGAACCAGAAGGCCAAGCTGATCGAGCTGACCAACGAGTACTCCGTCTTCGACCAGCAGGGCGCCACGCTGGGCTCGGTGGTCCAGGTCGGCCAGAGCGCTCTGCGCAAGGTGCTGCGGCTGCTCTCCTCCCTCGACCAGTACCTGACCCACAAGCTGGAGATCCGTGACGCGCAGGGCACCCCGGTGCTGCTGCTGACCCGCCCGGCGAAGCTCATCAAGTCGCGGGTGATCGTGCAGCGTCCGAACGGCCAGGAGGTCGGCCAGATCATCCAGCAGAACGCCATCGGGAAGATCAATTTCTCGCTGGAGGTCGGCGGTCAGAAGATCGGCGCCATCAAGGCGGAGAACTGGCGGGCCTGGAACTTCTCCATCGTCGACGAGACGGACAACGAGGTCGCCCGGATCACCAAGACCTGGGAAGGCCTGGCGAAGACGATGTTCACCACGGCCGACAACTACGTGCTCCAGATCCACCGCCCGCTCGCCGACCCGCTGCTCAGCCTGGTCGTGGCGACCGCGCTGACCGTGGACACCGCGCTGAAGCAGGACGCCCGCGGCTTCGGATAACCGCGAACCGTACGTTGTTCGGAGCCCCGCCCCCGACCGGGCGACTGCCCAGGGGGCGGGGCTCCGGCCGGAGAGCGGAGCCGTGCGTCATCGCCGGCCCGGCGGAGAAGCCCGCCACCCGATCACGGCCGACGGGTGGGCCGCCCGGCCGCTGCGGGGCGGCCCACCCGTTCCCGCGTTCCGGCTCGGCCGGTCAGCGGGACAGAAGGAACTTGGTGGTCGGCACGCCCCGGACGGTGGCGCAGTCCAGGTTCGAGGTGGTGGCGCTGTAGGTGAAACCGCTCGGGACGCTGCACGCCCACATGCCGCTGACCGGCGTGCGGAGGTGGAAGGTGGTGGACGGCACGCCCTGCGTCAGGCTGCACGTGGTGGACGAGCCGGCGGAGTCGTAGGTGAAGCCCGGGGCGGTCGAGCAGGAGGTGAGACCGTCGACGGGCGTGCGCAGGTGGTACTGCGGCGACTTCCAGCTGCCGCCGCCGCTGCACGTCTGGCTGAAGACGACCCCTTCGTAGACGTAGCCGGACGGGACGGAGCAGGCCCAGGTGTCGTCCAGCCCCGTGGCGGTGGCGGAGGCCGGCGTCGCGGTGGCGGCGCCGGTGAGCAGCAGGGTGAGCGCGGCGAAGGCGGCGAGCAGCGCGGTTCGCGCGGTCCGCATGGTGCGTGTGACGGACATGTTTTCTCCTTCGGTGGAAATGCGGCCGGAAGGTGCGCGGTGCGGCGGTACGGCGGTGCAGCGGTACGGCCGTGCAGCGGTACGGCGGTGCAGGGGGCGGTGATCGCGGGTGGGCGTTCACGGCCGTCGATGGTTCTAGCACGCAATGACGGGCCGTCACCCGGACGCTCCATCGCGGAGAATCACTTCGGCGCCCGCCGTCCACGCGCCCTGCGCGGATGCTCCGGCCCGTCTCATCCGATCGGCCCCCGGATCCCTCCCGCGCCCGGCGGAGCCGATCCGCGTGCCCGGCTCCGCCGGAGGCCCGCTCGTTCGGGGCGCGGTGCGACGTGCCGTCCGTGGACCGCTCGGTTGTGGCCGCCTCCTCCGGCGAGCACTCCGTCAGGGCCCGCTGCGCGGCCGGGTACGCCTCCTCGGCGGCCGAGACGTCGGACGTGTCCGTCCGGGCGTAATGCCGTAAGAGCCATGTGACATGTCACAGTGCTGTCAGTGCTCGCCGAGAGAACCGGACGAAGGAGGGCCCCTTGAAACGCCTTGCTGCCGTTCTCGCCGCTCCGGCGGCGCTGACCGGCACTCAGACCGCCTCTGCCTCCGCCGCCACCGCATCCGTCGCCGGCATGACGGGCACCACCGTCTGCGGGGACCCGGGCGCGCCGAACTACCTCACGATCAGGGCCTGCATCAACACCAACGGAGGCCAGGTGTACGTGTTCGGGCGCGCCACTCCGGCCAGCCCGACCTGGCAGGACCAGCAGGTCTCCTTCCGGCTGACCAGCGTCGGCGTCACCAGCCCACCGCTCGGCACCATCACCCCGACCGTCCTGATCCCGACCGGCGGGAGCGACGTCGGCGGCATCACGGGCACCGTGCCCTGCGGCCGCACCGTGACCGCCCAGTTCGGCGTGGACCAGCCCGGCTGGCCGCAATCGACCGCGACCGTCTCGACCATCGTGAACTGCTGACCTGCGCCCGGTCGCCGGCGTGATGCTGATCAAAGGCCGCCTTCGCGCTGACGACCGGGCGGGGCGGCGACCGGCCCGCCGACCCGGCGCCGCCGGACGAGATCAACCGCCGCGTGCCGGGCGCCGCGGCCGGGGCGGTCGGGGGGCCGGGGGGCGAGGGCCCGCCCCGGCCGGCGTCAGCGCGGCTCCTCCAACAGCACCGCCGCGACGGCGACTTCGGTGTCGGCCAGGACGGCCGGGCAGAAGACGGTGATGTCGTCCCGGCCGGTGCGGGCGACCTCGGAGCCGGCCAATACGGCGCCGAGCTCGACCATCCGCCCGACGGGGCGTGTGCGTGGTCCGCCAGGGCGGCGGGGACCTCGTGGCGCGAGAGCGACCTGGGCCCGAGCGTCGTCACGTGCGTGCCCGGTGCGATCCAGCCGGCGCCCAGGACGGGCACCGGACTGTTCGTCGCGACGACCACGACGTCGCGCTCCCGCACCGCCTCCTCGACCGTGCCCACTGCCCGCACCTCGACCCCCAACTCCTGGGCGGCGCGCCGGGCGAACGCCTGCGTGCGCTCCGGGAGCTTGCAGTCCGGCCTCTCGAACGCCTCGACGAATCAACCGAGTTCAGGGCGTCCCCGGCGCGAACACCCTGACAGGACGCACCCGCAGAGGCCGTCCGGGAGTCGTGTAACTCGACTCAGACGAAGGCGACGACGAGCACGGCGGCCGCCAGCAGGAGGACAACCGTCAACGCCGGCGCGCCGAGGCGCCCGCCGGGCTCGGAGGTGACGGCGACCAGCGAGACGGCGGGAACCGCCAGCGAGAGGACGACCGCCAACCACCCCACGGTACCGGTGGGAACCCCGGCGACCATGGCCCCCCAGACGGTCGTGAACATCACCGCCAGCCAGGCCGTCGCGGTCAACACCACCCAGGCCGCGCGCGCGGTCCACCGCTCGACCGGGTCGGCCGCGCGGAAGTTGGTACGGGTCATCGTCCAGATCCGGGTCAGGTTCGCCACCGGAACATCCTGTCGAACAACACCGCCGGGCACCAGGAACGGACGCGCATCGCCGCAGGCGGCTCCCCGCCCCCCGACTCGACCGCAGACCAGTCCAGGGGCTCCGAACCACCACCACGAGCGGGCCGAGCCGAGCCGGGCCGAGCCGGGACGGTGGCCCGGCATGGACGGTGGGGGAGTCCGCGGGGTGGTGGGCAGGCGGCGACTTGGCGCAGCGTCGCCGGTTCTTGACAGCGCGTCCTCCCATCCGTCAGGAGCCGCCTACCGGAGGGCTCCGGCTTCTAATCTCCTTGGTGAGAGCGGCCGCCTCCATTCGGAAGCGGCCCGCTGTCACCTACGGGAGGGGAATTCCATGATCAAGATGCGTACTTTCGCCGCAGCCGCCGTCGCCGCGGCCTCGCTCGCGCTCGGAGTCGCCGCCACACCGGCGTCGGCGGCACCGGCCCCGAACGGGTCCACCATCGTCAGCGTGCAGAGCATCACCGAAAGCCCGGACAGCACAAGTACCATCGGCGGAAGCTGCCCGGCCCCCGTCCATGACGGTGCGCCCGCCGCACCCTACCTGTGCGGCACCAGGGTCACTCGCCTGATCTGGTCGGGCAACCGGATCGAGTACGTGCTCGTCGGTACCGACCGCCGGATCTGGCACACCTACCAGACCACCGCGAACGGACCGTGGTCCAGCTGGGACCTCCTCGGCGACAGCAGCGACGTCCAGGACGGTGTCTGGGTCCTGGACTACAACAGTTTCCCCCTCCTGTGGCTGACCGGCAGCAATGGCGGTCAGTGGTGCAACACCATCAACAGCAGCGGCACGTGGACCAACTGGTTCAGCTGCCAGATAGGCTGACAACCGGGTGATCACCGGTTCGTGACATCGCCGGCGAGGAAGCGGGCCGCTCCGGTCCCGACGGGACCGCGCGGTTCGACCTCCTCGCCGGCGAGGCCGGGCGGCCATCGGCCGGAGTGCTCATGTGCCGGCCCCCAGAGCGCAGACAGCGAGCAGGCCCACTGTGGCTGGGCGGGCAGCCGACCTGGAAGAACGCGTGAACAGCTCGCCTGACCTGGTAGCAGTCGTACGGGGTGCGTCGTGATCAACGCTGTGTGCCGGGCAAGGGCACGGCCTTGAAAGTGCCGCCCGCCCCGCCGGCTCGGCCACCGCGCTGTCGTTCCGGGTGGCCGTTGGGTGGCGGCGGGCCGTGCCGGGCCGTCCGTGGTGTCCGCCGGCGCTGTTGTGGTGGGCGGGTCAGGGGGTGGTGTATCCGGGCAGGGTGCGTCGGCACCAGCCGCACCGGAGGGCGGTCGGCACGCCGGCCGCTCACAGGTCCCGCGCCATGGGCGCGGCGATGTCGAACGGGGCGCCCGAGACGACGGTGGCGGGCGCGCTGTCCAGCAACTGCCGCTTTCGGGGTGACTGGTCGAAGCAGCATCGGCGGTGGGCCCGCGAGGCCGCGCCCACCCGATTCTCATCCCACCCGTTTCTCAGTCCGTCGGGTCCTGGTCCGTGACGGTGGGGTGTTCGGTGCACAGGCAGCCGACGCCCTTCTCGATCCACTCCTGTCCGGTCCACTCGGGGTGCCGTTCGATCAGCAGGGCCCGGACCTCGGCCACGATCTCGCTCCCGCCCATGGCGGAGTCGCGCCGCCGCCAGGTCTCGTCCCGCAGCTCGCGCAGGTAGTCGCGGACGTCGCCGAGGACCTGCGGGCCGCCGACGGTGCCGTGGCCGGGGACGACCGTGCGGTGCCCGTCGGCCGCCAGCCGCTCCATCACCGTCAGCCAGCCGATCCCGGAGACGTCGGTGTCGTGCGGCGGGAACCAGGGAAAGATCGCGAACTGCCCGGTCTCGGCGAGGTCGCCGGTGAACAGGACGCCGGCGTCGGGTACTTCGATCACCTGGTCGCCCCTGGTGTGGCCCCGGCCGGTGGCCCGCAGTCGTACGCGGCGGCCGCCGAGGTCCAGGTCGTACCCGTCGTCGTAGACCACGTCGGGGGCGACCACGCGGACGTCGCCGTCGAGGCGGTCGGCGACCGGCGGGCCGAACCCGCGGAACATCTCCAGGTAGCCCGCTCCCCTCACCTTCAGGTCCTCGGCCTGGGCGCGGTTGGCGAGGTAGGTGGCCCGGCCGTGGAAGACGTGCGCGCCGAAGGCGTGCTCGGGGTGGAAGTGCGTGGTGGTCAGGTACAGGCGGCGCCCGTCGGCCACTTCGGACGCCAGGGAGAGGACCTGCTCGGCGTTGGCGGTGCCCATGCCGGTGTCGACGACGAGGACGGCCTCGGTGCCGCCGATGATGCCGATGTTGGGAACCAGCGGGATCCCGCGGTCCGGGACCACCAGCAGCTCGGGGGCGATCTCCCGGACGCCGGCCACGTGGACGGCGGGGTCGGAAAGCGATGCGTCGTTCATGCCTCGATTCCACCGCCCCGGCACCCCGGCCGTCCAAGACCGATTCGCACGTGCCCGATACCGCACGGGTATCGTCGCAGCATGGAGCTGCGGACGTTGCGCTATTTCGTCGCGGTCGCCGAGGAACTCCACTTCGGCCGGGCCGCCGCCCGGCTGCACATGAGCCAGCCCCCGCTCAGCCGGGCGATCAAGCAGCTGGAAACCGACCTCGGCGCCACCCTGCTGCACCGCTCCGCCCGGGGCGTCACCCTCACCCCGGCCGGAACCGTCCTGCTCGACGAAGCCCGCACCCTCCTCGACCGCGCCGACCGGATCCGCGCACGCGTCGCTGCCGAAGCCGGCCCCACGGCCGTCACCGTCGGCCTGCTCGGCGACGGCACCGACCTCGGCGCCCTGCGCCTGGCCAACGCCTACCGCGAGCGACACCCGGACATCGAGGTCCGCATCCGCGAGACCGACCTGACCGACCCCACCTGCGGACTGCGCACCGGACGGGTCGACATCGCCCTCACCCGCGCCCCCTTCGACGAGACCGGCCTGACCGTGCACGAGCTGCGCACCGACCCGGTCGGCGCGGTGCTGCGCACCGACGACCCCCTGGCCGGCCGCACGCACCTGGAGCTGGCCGACCTGGCGGACCGGTGCTGGTTCCGGTTCCCGGACGGCACCGACCCGCTGTGGGGGGCGTACTGGACCGGCGGCCGGCCGCGCGGGGGACCGGCGGTGAGGGCCGTCCAGGAGTGCCGGCAGGCCGTGCTCTGGAACGGCACGGTCGGCATCACCCCCCTCGGACACGGCATGCCCGAGGGACTGACCGCGGTACCGCTGGCCGACATGGCGCCCAGCCGTGTGGTGGTGGCGTGGAACGCGGGCGACCCGAACCCGCTGATCCCTTCGTTCGTCCGCATCGCGGCAGCCACCCACCGCCGCTGAACCCACCGCCGCTGAACCCACCGCCGCCGAACCTGCCGCCGCCGAACCTGCCGCGCAGCGGCCCGGTCGGGGAGGCTCAGCCGAGGGTGCTGACGACGGTCTTCGTCGCCTGGGCGATCAGGGCGTCGTCGGAGGTGGCGCCCGCCTTGCCGCGATCGGACAGGACGACGATCACGATCGGGCTGCGCCCGCCCGACGGCCACGCCACGGCGACGTCGTTGCGGGTGCCGTAGCCCGCGTTGCCGGTCTTGTCGCCGATCCTCCAGTCGGCGGGCACCCCCGCGCGGACGTACGGGCCGCCGGTCGTGTTGCCGACCAGCCAGTCCGTCAGCAGCCCGCGCCGGCCCTCGGTGAGGACGTCGCCGAGCACGTAGCGGCGCAGGTCGGCGGCGAGGGCGTGCGGCGTGCTGGTGTCGCGGGTGTCGCCCGGGGTCGCCTCGTTGAGGGTGGGTTCGGTGCGGTCGACGCTGGTGGTCGAGTCGCCCAGGTCGCGCAGCGACTGCTGGACGGCCGCCGGGCCGCCGAGCTCGGCGATGACCAGGTTGGCCGCGGTGTTGTCGCTGTACTGGATGGACGCGGAGGCCAGGTCACGCAGCTTCATACCGGTCGCCACGTGCTGCGAGGTGATCGGTGCCCACGCCAGCACGTCCTCCTGGCGGTAGGGGACGACCTTGTCCAGGTCCGCGTCGGACGCCTTCCGCAGCAGGGCCCCGGCGGCGAGCGACTTGATCGTGGACGCGAACGCGAACCGCTCGTCGGCCCGGTGGGTGACCTCCCGGCCGCTGCCGGTGTCCACCGCGAACACGCCGAGGCGGGCGCCGAACTGCTGCTCGAGCGCCGCGAAGGCGGCGTCCGCCGCATCGGCCGAGGCCGCCCCCGCCGCCGTCGTGGTCGCGCCAGTGGCCACCGCGCCGGGGGCCGCCGCCGTCGAGGCGCCGCCCGCTTGGCCGCACCCGCCGATCAGCGCGGCCACGAGCAGGGCCACCGCGGGCAGCGCGGTACGGGGGCGGGTACGGCGGAGGTCGGGCGTCATCGGTGGTCTCCCCAGGTGGTTCGTGCCGTCACGGTCGCGGTCGCGCCCCGCGGTAGTGGTCCACACCGCCGCGATCCGCGCGATCACGCTCAGCTAAACAGGCCGCCGACCACCCAGTCCAAGACCGCAATCATGAAGTGGACGATAAGAAAACACCTATGATTACTGGCCATGGACCTGCTGGGGCACCTCCGCCACTTCCGCGCCGTCGCCGAGGAACGGCACTTCGGCCGCGCCGCCGAGCGCCTGCGGATCGCCCAGCCCTCGCTCTCCCAGCGGATCCAGCGCCTCGAACGCGAACTCGGCGTGACCCTGTTCGACCGCGGCCCGCGCGGCGTCGACCTCACCCCGGCGGGCCGGCTGCTGCTCGCCGAGGCCGAGGAGACGCTGGACAGCGCCGCCCGCCTCCTCGCCACCGCCGCCGACCTGCGCAGCGGACGGGCCGGCACCCTGCGCGCGGCCGTCCCGCCCGAACTCGGGCCGGCCGCCCTGGCCGCGCTGCTCACCGGCTTCGAGACCGCCTCCCCGGGCACCCGGCTCGAACTGCGGGAACTGCCGGTCGCGGCCGTGGTGCGCGAACTCGCCCAGCACACCGTCGACGTCGCCGTCGTCCGGCACCCCTGCCCGGCCGACGGGCTGGCCTTCGGCCCCGTCCTGCACCAGCCGCTCGGCGCCCTGCTCGCCGCCCGCGGTCCGTACGCCGACCGCCCGGAGCTCGCGGTGGCCGAACTGACCGGCCTGCGCCTGGTCCTCTTCCCGCGCGCCACGGCCCCGGCCCTGTACGACGAGGTCCTCACCACGCTCACCAGGCACGGCTGCACCCCCGAGGCCGTCGTCGACCCGCCGGGACCGGACGTCGCGGGCGCGCTCGTGCTCACCGGCAGCGCCATCGCCCTGGTGCCGCGCACCACACCCCCACCGGGTACGGTCTGGTGCCCGCTCACCGGCACCCCGCTGGCCTGGCGGACCTCCACGGCCTGGCCGGCCGGGCGGGACGGGCCCGCCGTCCGGCTGTTCGCCCAGGCCGCCCACGAGGCGCTGACCGGACCCGGCGGCCTGCTGCCCCAGCCGCCCAACCGCCCGCTCCACCCCCGGCCCGCAATGGAGTTCCCGCTGTGACCAGCGACCGCACCACAGCCGACCGGACGGCTGCCGACCGCACCACAGCCGACCGGACGGCTGCCGACCGCACCACAGCCGACCGCACGGCTGCCGACCGGACCCCGCACAGCCGGGCCGCGCGCACCCGCATCGCCGCGGCCTTCGCCGACGCGGGCGTCACCGGCCGGCTGCACGCGCTCGACCTCGACACCGGCGCCGAGATCGGCCTCGGCGCCGACACCGCCGTCAGCACCGCCAGCGTCCACAAGGTCTGCCTGCTCGTGACGCTGTACCGCGAGGCCGCCGCCGGACGGATCGACCTGACCCGGCAGGTCGAGATCCCCGCCGCCGGCCGCACCCCCGGGCCGACCGGCCTCGCCGCCATGCTCGACACCGCCCGCCTCTCCCTGCGCGACCTCGCCTACCTCACCGCGGCCGTCAGCGACAACACCGCCGCCGACACCCTGTGGGACCAGATCGGCCTCGACACCGTCAACCGCACCATGGCCGACCTCGGCCTGAGCCGCACCGTCGCCGTCCACAAGCTCCGCGACCTCATCGCCGCCCTCGCCGAGGACACCGGCCCCGACTCCCCGGTCGACCCCGCCGTCGTCGCCCGCCTCAGGGTCCTCGACCCCGCCTTCACCAACCACAGCACCCCCCGCGACATGACCACCCTGCTCACCGCCCTCTGGCACGGCGACGCCTGCCCCGGCGACCACGGCGCCGCCGTGCGACGCCTCCTCGGCCTCCAGGTCTGGCCGCACCGCCTGGCCTCCGGCTTCCCCTACGACGACGTCCGCGTCCACGGCAAGACCGGCACCCTCCCCACGCTGCGCCACGAGGTCGGCGTCGTCGAATACCCCGACGGCGGCCGCTACGCCCTCGCCGTCTTCACCCGCGCCGCCGCCACCACCATCACCCTGCCCGCCGCCGACGCCGTCATCGGAACCACCGCCCGCCTCGCCGTCGACGCCCTCCGGGCCCGGGCGGCAGCCGGCGCGAGGGGCTGACCGGGGCCGAGACCACCCCAGGATGCCCAGCTGCCCTCCCTCCCGGCCACGACGTCCGGGTGACGGATCGGCTGCACGCTCGTTTGCCCGGGTACCTGCCGGTCGCAGGACGGCGGTGCCCGGCGACCACCCCCTGCCCGGGCACCGCCGCACCGGCCCCGCGACCGGCCAGGACCGGACAGAACCCCCACCGGCAGCCGGGCCACGGCCCCGGACGCCGGTCACCCGCGCAGGTGTCGCCAGGGGCGATCTGGGGGGCCGCCCCCGCTACCACACGCCCCAGTGTGGAAACCCCACCCCACCGCCCCCCCCCCTTTTGGG
>NZ_JBHVJT010000024.1:91907-99166 GCF_042798815.1 Kitasatospora sp. NPDC057738
TCGGGTCATAGAGAGGGTCAAGGGGGGGGGGGGGAGAGTGACCTCATTGTGCGCTGGCCGCTGGCGCGGCTGTGCCGGCCCTGGCGACACCGCGCGCCGGCGTGGAAGCCCGACCCAACGGCACACCGCCGTTCAGGCGTCCTGCATCACCGTCTCACCGGCCCCCCGCGCGAGGGCGCCTGCGCGTCGTGCTCGGCGGAAGGCGGCGGCGTTGCGGGTGGCCCAGTCGGTGCAGGGGCGCGGCGGGCGGCCGCGTACCTGCTCGACGGCCGGACTCGCTCGCAGTTCGGCCTCGGTGGGGGCGCCGAGGATGTCGAGTGACCTGGTCGGATGACGGTTCCTCGCCGGCTCGCGCGGGCGTTGTGACACGCGAGGTCTCTCATGGCCTCGCTGCCTCGAAGTGATCGGATCGGGGTATCTAATTATGGTTTGTCATGATTTTCCCGTCAGGTGTCCTGTCATGCCTGTGACTTGTCGCTTGGGGGCGCGGGGCACTTTGTTGTGAGGAGAGGTGAACCCGCGGATGAGTGCTCGTACGCGTGGACAGGGCGACCTGCCGTGGTACCGGGTCGGCCGTCAGCGGCCCGTGGCCGCGTTCAACAGGGTCCCGGCCGGTGGGATGACCCCGGTCGGCGCCGTCGGTGCGTCAGACCTGGTCGGCCCGGGTGGACGGCGCGGGGAGCGCGGTGCGGGGGTGGTGTCGGTGGGGGGCGCGCTGCTGTCCGGTATGGCGCTGCTGGCGGCCACGGCTCCACCGGTGGCCGCCGCGCCGGTCGGGGCCGGGTTGGTGCGGGCGCAGCAGGCTGATCCGTCGCAGACCTTCACCTTCACCGGCGCTTCGCAGACCTTGACGGTTCCGGCGGCGGCGGTGGTGACGATCACCGCGGACGGCGCGGGTGGCGCCGACAACACCGGCACCTCCTGTTCCGTCACGGGGACCGGCGGGACGGGGGCGCGGGTGGTGACCACGCTGCCGCAGACCGTCGCACCGACGACCTTCACCGTCAACGTCGGCGGCACCGGCGGCAAGGGCTGCAACGGCACCGGGACGTCGGGGGCCGGAGGGTTCAACGGCGGTGCCCCCGGGGGGAGTTTCCCGCTCACTGGTTTCCAGTTCGAAGGCCCGGGCGGGGGCGGGGCCTCCAGCGTCAGCACGGGCGGCTCCCTGCTGGTGGTCGCCGGGGGCGGCGGTGCCTCCGGCGGCACCGGAGCGGGCTCCACGGGAGGCAACGGGGGCAACGGCGGGACAACGCCGGATGCCACCGGCGGTACCGCGGGAACTGCCACCGGCCCTGGGGCTTCGCCGGGGCAGGGCGCGGGCGGTGGCAGCACCAGCACCAGCACCGGGGGCCCCGGCGGGGCCGCCGGCACCGCTCCACCCTGTGCGGCCATGAGCGGCGCTCCGGGGAGCGGGTTCTCCGGTGCCGCGGTCGGTACCGGCGGCACCGGGGGCACTTTCGACGGCGGCTGCGCCGCCAGTCGCATCGCCACTGGTGGCGGCGGTGGGGGCGGGTACTTCGGCGGCGGGGGCGGCGGCAGCGGCTCCGTCAACGGCGCGGGCACCTCGGCGGGTGGTGGCGGTGGTGGCGGGGGCAGCAGCTTCGCCACTCCCACGGGTACCGGCACGAGCTATGCGCTGTCGACGGTCGGGACGGCGAACCACAACGGCCAGGTGATCATCTCCTACACGCTCCCGTCCTTGACCGTCACCAAGACCCACACCGGGCACTTCACCCAGGGGCGGGACGGGACCTACACCATCACCGTGGGCAACGCCGCCGGGGCCGCCCCGACCGACGGCACCACGGTCACCATGCAGGACACCCTCCCCGCGGGGCTCACGGCCGACAGCATCAGCGGTGCGGGCTGGACCTGCGACCAGGACACGCTCACCTGCACCCGTAGCGACGTCCTTTCCGCCGGGAGCAGCTACCCGCCCATCACACTGCAGGTCGACGTCTCCTGCGGGGCCGACGACAAGGTCACCAACGTCGCGGTTGTCACCGGGGGCGGCGACACCACCCCCCACACCGCCACCGATCCCACCAGGATCAAGCACCACAAGCACGACGCGCACGACAAGTACGACATGCGCTGCGACCGCATCGAGTACTGGTAGGCCGAGCAACCCCGGGTTCGCCTCCACCGGCCCGGGCGACTGCGACGCCCGGACCACCCGTCAGACCATCGCCAACGCGATCGTCCGCAGCCGGTAGCGACCTCTCGAAGCACAACCCCCACCCTGGCGGGCCCGCCATACCTGGCTGACGGCGGAACACCGAAGGCGCCGTCCACGGGCGCAGGTGGTGGCCGGCGCGCAGGGCCGCCGGACCCGGGCGCCCCCGCCCGGGTGTTCGGGGCGCACCACCGCGGTGCGCCCCGAACGGCTGAGTCGGCGCTCCTCGGCGAGTCGATGACCTGCCGCGCATGCTGCTCCGCCGGGTTCTCGTGGCGCGACTCCCCGGCCATCCGACCCCGGCGATCACGGCCGTCACCCGAGCCATCACCTCGACCGCCTGATACGTGCCGCCAGGACCGTTGGAGCCGGTGCCGCAGCCCGCCGAGGGCGCATATCAGCCCCAGGCGTCTGCCGCCCGCCGTCCAGCGGGCGACCCCCCACGGCGCGGCACGACCGCGGCCCGGGCCCGCCGGTGCCGCCCGCCCCGGTGGACGGGGGCGCGGTCGGTCCGATGGGCTTCACCAGGCGGGGCGCGGATCCAGGGGCGAGGTGCGGGCACCCTCCCGGAAGGCCCCCGCCGCCGTCTCCGGCCGCCACAGGTAGCCCGGTGAGGGCGGGTCGGTTCGGGAGGGGTCGCGAGACACGGGATCGAAGTACCGCCGGTGGCCGGGCAGCGGCACCTCGGTCAGGGCGCCGTCCCGCATCATCCACAGCCCGTAGCAGTCGTCCTCCTCGTCGTGGATCAGCACCTGCACGCTCTCCGGGTGCGGCCATGCCAGGGACTCCAGTTGCCGGAGCAGCCCGCTCCGGTGGCGCAGCCCGTAGAACTCGATCACCCACCCGCCGGCGAACAGATCGAGCGGCTTGAAGCGCCAGCGCGGCGAGTCCTCCCGCGTCAACGGCTCCATGGCCTCGTCCGCGTACAACGCCAGCACGATCACCTGCGCGATTCTGCTCATGCCGCAGTATCCGCGCAGCCTGTGCGCCCCCGGCAAGCGGATTTCTCACCACGCGATGAGCCCGCCGAGGCCGGTGAGTGTCGCGAGAATCGTCGCGGGGCGGTAAAGCGCATATCCCTTGTGGTTTGCCTTCGGTATTTCGTTTTTCACCGCTTCGCCCCCCAATTGTCGATCGGATCAGGTATGACCCATCTGCTGGTGCGCGGCTCATGTGCGACCTACAGAACCTTCATGACGTCATGTAGAGTCTGCGCCGCCATACATGACGGGCACTCAGAAAGTTGGGGGCTCGGCAAACCGAGTCGAGGTCGAACCGACGTCGATATCACGTCAATTCATATCGATCACCCACGGACTGTCCTAGTTTGCGCCGTCTTTGATACAAACTTACCCAGGAAAAGGAAATGCGCACAGAGAAACATCGCCGGCCCGTCGCAGGGGGCGGGGCCATCGCCGTCACCGGCCCGGGGGCCGCCCCCACCGCCTCGGCCGACGCCGTCCCGACCGCCGACTCCGCGCCACCGGAAGGGTCCACGACAGGAAGCCCCATGTCCCGCAAGTCCCGGTCTCGTTCCCGACGGGCGGGTGTGCTGACCGCCGTTCTCGCCGCCGGTGCACTGTCCACCCTCGGCACGACCCCGGCCGGCGCCGTGGTCGGCGACGCGGCCGCGGCCGGCGCCTCCGCCACCACCGCGCGCCTGGTGATCGGTGACAGCCTGCGCGGCTGCACCGGCGCGCTGATCGACCAATTCTGGGTGATCAGCGCCGCGTCCTGCTTCTCCGACGACCCGGCGCAGCCGCAGGCGCTGACCGCCGGCGCGCCGAAGTGGAAGACCACCGCCACGGTCGGCGCGAAGTCGACCCAGGTCGTCGAGCTGGTGCCGGGTCAGGGCCGCGACCTGGTGATGGCCCGCCTGGCCACGCCCGTCCAGGGTGTCACGCCGCTGACGGTCGGCACCTCGGCGCCGGTCGCCGGGCAGTCGCTGACGGTGACCGGGTTCGGGCGCACCAAGTCCGAGTGGGTCCCGGACAAGGCCCACACCGGCTCGTTCAGCCTCGACACCGTGAACCCGACCGGCGTCGGCATCACGGGGACGGGCGGCGCGGCGGTCTGCAAGGGCGACACCGGCGCCCCGGTGGTCCGCGAGGTCAACGGCAAGGCCGAGCTGGTCGCCGTCGCCTCCCGCTCCTGGCGCGGCGGCTGCCTCGACACCCCCGCCACCGAGACCCGCACCGGCGCCTACGCCACCCGCGTCGACGACCTCGCCGCGTGGGTGTCGGCCCGGACGAGCCGGTCGTACGAGATCCTCAACCCCGCCAGCGGACGCTGCCTCAACCTCAAGGGCGCCGGGCCGACCTGGCCGAACAGCACCGAGATCATCGCCTGGGACTGCACCCTCGGCGCCAGCAACGAGCAGTTCCAGCTCACCCCGGACGGGCTGCTGCGCAACCCCGCCAGCGGACGCTGCCTGAACGTCGCCGGTGCCGGGCCGTGGAACAACGGCAACCCGGTCATCCTCTTCGACTGCAGCGCCTCCTCCGGCAACGAGAAGTTCGAGTGGACCGCCGACGGCCAGCTGCGCAACCCCGCCAGCAACCGCTGCCTCAACGTCTTCGGCGCCGGCCCGTGGGCCAACGGCACACCGATCGTCCTGTTCGACTGCAACAGCGACCCGAACGAGAAGTTCCAGCCCGTCGCCGACAACGAGATCCCCCACCCGGTCGGTCGGATCAAGAACCCTGCCAGCGACCGCTGCCTCAACATCTCGGGCGCCGGCCCGACCTGGCCGAACAGCACGCCGATCGTCCTGTTCGACTGCAACGGCGAGAACAACGAGCTGTTCCAGCTCACCGCCGACGGGCTGCTCTACAACTACGCCAGCAACCGCTGCCTGAACGTCGCCGGTGCCGGGCCGTGGAACAACGGCAACTCGATCATCCTCTTCGACTGCAGCGCCTCCTCCGGCAACGAGAAGTTCGAGTGGACCGCCGACGGCCAGCTGCGCAACCCCGCCAGCAACCGCTGCCTGAACGTCGCCGGCGGCGGCCCGGTCTGGAACAACAACACCCCGATCGTCCTGTGGGACTGCAACGGCGACCCGAACGAGAAGTTCCAGCTCATCGCCGTACAGGCCTGACCGCAGCTCCGGATCGACAGTGATGGGGTGGCCGTGGCCGGAGGCCACGGCCACCTTCCGGTTTCGGCCGGCTCAGCCGCGAGCGGCTCGTGGAACGCGCCGTCGCCCCGCCGTCGGCGGCGAGGGTGCATGGCGGTCGAAGACGGCCTTCCAGCCGGGATCGTGGGCGGTGCCGGTGACCGCGATCGCATCCGCGGCCGCGAGTGGTCCTGAAGTAGCAGATCCGGAGGGGCACTTCGGCGGGGGAGGCCGGTACCGGCGGTGGACGCGCCCGACCGTCGCGGTCGCCTACGGTCGCCCCGACGGCCCGCCGAGGCACCCCGGGAGAGACACCGTGATCCGCGCCGCCAGGACGGCCGCCGCTGTGGCGGCGCTGGTCATGACCCTCCTCACCGCGTCGGCCGCACCGGCACTCGGCGCCACCGCGCCGGCCGCCACCGCCGACCCGCTCGCCGCGCTGCGCGGCCAGCAGCCGCTCTGGCACCCCTGCGCGAGCGGCCCGGACGACACCGCCGGCGCCGACCTCGACGCCGCCGGCGCCCGCTGCACCGAGGTCACCGTCCCCCTCGACTACCGCCGTCCCGACGGACGGACGCTCGGCATCGCCCTCTCCCGACTGCCCGCCACCGACCCCGCCCACCGGCTGGGCACCCTGTTCTACAACCCCGGCGGCCCCGGCGTCCCCGCCCGCGGGCTCGCCCTCGCCCTGCGGCAGGCCGCCCCCGCCCTCGGCGCCCGCTACGACATCGTCGGCATGGACCCGCGCTTCGTCGGCGCCAGCACCCCCCTCGACTGCGGCTGGCCGACGGCCGGCCCCGGCGCGGCCGGCCCCGACCGGCTGGGCTTCGACCGGGCCGCCGAGCTCGCCAAGGACCTCGCGGCCCGCTGCGCTCCGTACCGCGCCCTGCTGCCGCACGCCTCCACCCGCAACACCGCCCGGGACCTGGACCTGGTGCGCGCCGTCCTCGGCGAGCCGACGATCGCCTACCTCGGCTCGTCCTACGGGAGCTACCTCGGCGAGGTCTACCTCCAACTGTTCCCCGACCGGGTGGGGCGGGCGGTGCTCGACGCAGCCATGGACCCGGACCGCTTCGGTCCCGACCTGACCGCCACCCAGGGCCCCGCGATGGGGGCCGCGCTCACCGCCTGGGCCGCCTGGGCGGCCGGCCACGACGACCGCCACCACCTGGGCGCGACCACCGCCGAGGTGCTGGCCTCGGTCGAGCGGGTGCGCCTGGCCGCCGAACGCGCCCCGCTGGCGGTCGGCGCCCACCGGGTCGACGCCCGGGCGCTGCCGCAGGTGCTGTGGACGGTGTCGGCCGGCGACGACGACGCTGCCTACGAGGAGTTCTCCGCCCTGGCGCGCGTGCTGCTCGACGCCGCCGAGGGCCGGCCGGCCCGGCCGACCGCGCTGCTGGAGGCGGTGCTGACCGGCCTGGCGTCCCCCGACACCGGAGGCTACGCCGCCGCGCAGACCGCGATCATGTGCGCGGACCGCGTCGCCTCGCGCGACCCGCTCGCCTACTACCGCGACATCCAGGCCCACCGCGCCGACGAGCCGCTGTTCGGCCCGCTCACCCGCAACCTCACCCCCTGCACCTTCTGGCCCGCCGAGCCCGCGGAACCGCCCACCCGGGTGCGCAACGCCGTCCCGGTCCTGCTGGTCGGCGCCGACGGCGACCCGGCCGCCACCTACCCCGGCCAGCTCTCCGCCCACCGCGCCCTGACCGGCTCCCGGCTCGTGACCCTGCGCGGGGCCTTCCGCCACACCGTCTACGCGGGCCTGTTCGCCCCCCGCGACACCTGCGTGGATGCCGCCGTCGACCGCTACCTCCTCGACGGCGTCCTCCCCGCCCACGACGCCGACTGCCCGTCACCCCGTTCGTAGGAAGAACCGGCCTGGGGGGCGCCGCCACGGGGCCCCCCTCCGGCTCCTCCCGGGCTGGGGTCGCCCCCCCCCCCCACTCCCCCCCCCGGGGTGCA
>NZ_JBHVJT010000024.1:99176-104193 GCF_042798815.1 Kitasatospora sp. NPDC057738
TCGGTGGGTATGCAGTACCGCCGTCGAGGGCCCCCTTCCTACAAGTGACGAGGGCTCCTAGTCCCCTGTGGGAGGGAAGAGGTGTATTGGGCGCATCTCGTGGGGGCCCACCGTCCCGGCTCCGCGTGGGCCGGTGCCGCCCGCCCCGACCGCTACCGGGCCGGGGCTCCGGAGACGACGCCGAGGGCATTCGACCCGCGTACCTTGACCTTGGTCCTGGTCAGCCGCGTGAGCGCGGCCGTGACGTCGGCGGCCTGAGCGTCGGTGAAGGCCGTCTTGAGGACGGTCGCGGCCACGGGCGCTCCGCCCGGCCTCTTCACCAGGATCGACCAGGCCAGGGGAGTGTCCGTGGCGCGGGTGACCGACGTCCACGGGAACCTCAGTTCCCCGGACGCCGTGCGGATGACGGCCTCCTGGTCGGTCAACGCGACCGATGTGGGGCCCGCCTGGCGCTGGGCGGCACGAGAAGCGACCTTCTTGGCGACCACGGTGATGTTCTGGACCTGGAGCAGGCAGGCGATGAGCGCGGCGATCGCGAAGAGGACACCGCCCGCTGCGAGGCAGAGCAGTGAGAGCAGCAACCAGGCGCCGGCGACCGCCCAGCGCACTGCCGGTGCGGGAAGGTTGGCTCTCACCGCGGCGGCGAGCTCCTCAGGTGCTGCGTCGTACTCCACCTGGACGTTCACGTTCGTTCCTTTGTTCGCGAGGGCACATCATGGCCGGGGCACCGTGCCCGGCACAAGCGCGATGCGCCGGCCCCGGACGGGACGCATACGACCAGAGCCGGGCCGGCTCCGAAACGGCGCTCACCACGGTCTTCGCGCACTGGGTCCACCTCGGGGTCCCGCCCCGGCCCGCCGTCGTCCCGGTGACTGCTGCGCTCCGCCGGTGATCTCCGAGCGGTGACGCAGCCCGCGGCGCCAACGGGATGCCCGCGGTCGCGGATCTACGCCGACCGGGTCCGCCGGCCCGGGGAACCCACCTTCAGGCCGAGCTGTTCGAGGGCGTCGAGTACCTCGATGAGGCCCGTCCGGTCGTCCTGGCCGCGGCGCATGGTGGTCAGGACGGTCGCGGCGCTACCGGACTCCTCGACGCTCTGCCACAGTGCCGGGGCGAGCACCGGGTGAGCGCTGACCTCGACCAGTACGTCTACGTCATGGCCCGTCAGCAGCTCGGCGGTGGAGTCGGCCAGCAGGACGGGCTGCCGCAGGTTCTGGGCGAAGTAGCGCGCGGTGGCCTGCCGCCAGTCGAGCGCCTGCCCCGTGACCGAGGAGATCATCGGGATCCGGCCGGGCCTGGGGGTGAGCTCACCTACGGCTCGTTCGAGGTCCGCCAGGATCGGATCGATCGCCGGGCTGTGGGCCGGCAGGTCGACTCGGACCATCGCGCACAGCACGTCCGCGGCCTGGAGCTCGGCGACGATGGCCTCCAGCTCGGACCGGTCACCGGCCAGCACGGTGGTCCGCGGGCCGTTCCGCGCGGCGACGGACACGCTCCCCCCAAGCCCTCGCAGGTGCTTCGAGAGGTCGACGGCCGAGAGCTCCACCACGGCCATGCCGCTGTGGGGGCCGGCCACGCGGCGTTGCTGGTCGCTGTAGTGGTGGACGAGCCGGACCGCGTCCGGCAGGTCGAGGATGCCGGCGATGACGCCGGCGGCGATCTCGCCGACGCTGTGACCCGTGACAGCGGCCGGCCGGACGCCCGCCTCCTCCAGCCAGCGGGCGATGCCCACTTGGACGGCGAAGACGATGGGTTGCATGACGCCGACGTCGTTCGTCCTGGCTTCGGGTTCGTCGAGGAAGAGCTCGTGGACGAGGGACCAGCCGGTGTGCCGGGCCAGCTCGCCGTCGCACTCCTCCAGGGCCGAGCGGAAGGCGGGTTCGGTGCGGAACAGGGTCCGCCCCATGCCGACCCACTGCTGGCCGTAGGGGGAGCAGACGAAGGCGATCCGGACGCCGTCCGCGGCGGCGGGCTCCGGCCCGGCGGACGGGCCGCTGGTCGGCTCATGGACGGCTGCCCCGCCGAGTTCGCTCAGCCGCAGACCCGGAGCGGCGGCCACGGCGTCGAGCAGCTCGGTGAACTCCCGGGCCAGCCGCTCGGCCTCCGCGGGGACGAACAGGTCGAGGGCGTAGGTGAGGCTGCCGTCGATGCCGTCCGGCCTCCGCTGTTCGGTGAAGCCCTCGAACAGCTCGAAGCGGAGGTCGAAGCGGGTGATCCCCTCCGTCACCGGCTCGGCCCGGACCTCCAGGCCGGGAAGGCGGAGCTCGGCGCTCGCGTTGTTCTGGAATGCGAGCATCACCTGGATGAGCGGGTGCCACGCGGGGGAGCGCGGCGGGTTGATGGTCTGGACCACGTGGTCGAACGGCACCTCCTGGTGGGCGAAGGCCGCCAGGTCCGTGCTGCGCACCCGGAACAGCAGCTCCCGGAAGGTCGGGTCGCTGTCGGTCCTGGTGCGCAGCACCAGCGTATTGACGAAGAATCCGACCAGGTCGTCGAGGCCCTCGTCGGTGCGCCCGGCGGTGGGGATGCCGATGGCGATGTCGGTCCCGGCTCCGCGCCTGGTGAGCAGGGTCGCGAGGGCGGCCTGCACGACCATGAAGACGCTGGTGCCGGTCTCCCGCGCCAGCTGGTGCAGTGCCCGGTGGGTCGCCCGCGTGACGCGGAAGGGGACCCGACCGCCCCGGTGCGAGGGGGTGTCCGGACGCGGGGCCGCCACATCGATCCGTAGGCGGTCGGGCATTCCCGCCAACTCGCCCTCCCAGAAGGAGAGCTGGCGATTGACCAGGCTGTTGGGGTCCTCCGGGGCGCCCAGGAGATCGTCCTGCCAGAGCGTGTAGTCGACGTACTGGACCGGTAGTTCGGGCCGGGCCGGCTCCTGCCCGAGGCGGCGCGCGGCGTACGCGAGTGCCAGATCGCGGTTCAGGGGGAGCAGCGACCATCCGTCGCAGGCGATGTGATGGACGGTCAGGAGCAGGACGTGCTCGTCCGCGGAGAGCCGGAACAGCCGGGCCCGCAGTGCCGTCTCGGCGGTGAGGTCGAAGGCGTGACCGGCCGCAGAGCTCAGCGCTTCGGACAGGCCCGCCTCGGTGACGCCGTCGACCGGCAGCTCGACCGGGGCCTCGTCCGGGTCCAGGACGACCTGCTGGGGTCGGCCGTCCCAGTCCGGGTAGGCGGTGCGCAGACTCTCGTGCCGGGTGACCAGGTCGTCGAGGGCGAGTCGCAGGGCGGACAGGTCGAGGTCGCCGCGCAGCCGGTAGGCCATCGGCATGTTGTAGTGCCCGGCCGCGCCGTGCAGGCGGTTCAGGAACCAGAGGCGCCGCTGGGTCTGCGAGAGCGGGATCTCCGCCGGACGGCCCCGGGGGCGCAGCGGCGGGCGTCGGCTGCCGGAGCCCTGCTCCAGGTGCTCGGCGAGTTGGGCGACGGTCGGGGCCTCGAAGATCGTCCGGACCGGGACCTCCACGTCCAGAGCGGCCCGGACGCGACCGGCGAGCCGGGTGGCCAGCAGGGAGTGGCCGCCCAACTCGAAGAAGGAGTCGTCGATGGTGACCCGGTCGAGCCCGAGCACCTGGGCGAACACCGCGCAGAGGATCTCCTCCCGTTGGCCTCGCGGGGCGCGGCCCTCCTTCTCGCTCATGGTCAGCTCCCGCTGACGGCGGTGCGGACCTGGGCGGGCCACGCCGCGGTGTCGAGGCCGTACTGGCAGAGGAAGGCGTAGACGAGCCGCTCCAGGCCGAATCCGACGCAGCCGCTCCGGGCCGGGCCGTTCGCACCGTGGTCGATGCCGAAAGCCTTGCCGAAGAGGTCGTCGTGGAAGTTGAAGGAGCCGACGGCGATCGTCCTCCCGGGCGCGACGTGGAGCCGCAGCTCGTACTTGAGCTCCATCAGCCGCTGGGACCAGATCCGCTCGGAGGTGTCCGCGCCGCAGAAGAACGGATCGTTGCCCACCTCGCAGAAGCCGCTCAGGCCGAGCTCCTCGACGAAGACGAAGACCTTCCGCATGAAGCGCTCACGGGAGTCCAGCACGTCTTCCCGGGAGCCCATGAAGACCATCTCCCGGATGGTGAAGTCCCAGAGCCGCTCCAGGCTGGTGGCGTATGCCGCCTCGAAGCGGAACGACTTGCCGCGCGAGGTGACCACGTGGAGCCGGCCCGCCTCCAGTGTGCGGTCGCTGTACTGGTTGAAGGTGTGGTAGCACATCGTGGGCGGCAGGCAGTAGTCGACGTTGCCGCAGGAGTCCAGCACCGCGGAGTCGATGCCGGTGACGGCCTGCCGCTCCTGGAAGGCGCGGTAGACGTCCAGGTCGTTGCGCAGCCTGGTGACGAACATCAGGTGCTGCGGGAAGGCCTTGAAGTAGCCCGCCGTCTCCAGCGCCTTCGTTCTGATCAGAGTCGGGTAACGGTACTCCCGGACTTCGTGGTCCTCGGCCAGCAGGTCACAGACGGCCCGGTCGAAGTAGCTGAAGAGGGAGAGCAGCGGCTCGCCGACGGCGACCTGACCCTCACCGACCTCCGTCACCGCGCCGGTCCCGGAGAGGAGTTCGAAGACGTCCTGGTGCGGGGTGCGCTGGTGCGGCGAGGTCCAGACGGCCTTGGCCGGCGTCACCCACTGCCTCCGGACGTCGTTGTCCACCATGGAGTTGACCTTCTCGGTCAGGGCGTCGTGCGGGAGCGGTTGCCCGGAGCGCAGTGTCACGGAGCGCACCTCGTCGCCCTCCACGGGCACCACGAAGCCGGTGATCTCGGGCGACACGAAGAAGAGTCGGCGCTCGATCTCGGCGGCCAGCGCTCCGGGAATCGGGCTGCGAAGGTCGATGCGGGTGAGGACCTCGTCGGGGTGCGTCATCGTGGTTCTTTCCTCGCCGGTGGGAGAACGGTCGAACGGGCCGGCGCGGGGGGGGGGGGGGGGAGAGGAGGAGGGAAAGGAGGGGTCCTAAAGACGCCCGGTCAGCTCGAAGCTGACTTCCAGCCGGCGGGTGTCCACCAGCACCAACGCGCCCCGGGTGCCCTCGAACAGGCCG
>NZ_JBHVJT010000025.1:0-55417 GCF_042798815.1 Kitasatospora sp. NPDC057738
CACGCTGTTGAGTTCTCAAGGAACGGACGCTTCCTTCGGACCGCCTTCCAGCGGACCCTCCGGGCTTCGTTCTTTCGTGTTTCCAGCTTATCAGACGCTTTCCGCTCCGTTTTCCGGAGTTTCATTCATCGGATTCGCTTTCCGCCTTGCCGCCCCGGTCTCCCGCGGCGACTCCGGAACTGTACGGGGGCCGGCCCGCCACATGCAAATCGTCCCGCCCCGCTGACGCGGGACGGGACGATCCGTGGTTCGGGCACCGTCAGGCGCGGCCCATCTCCTCGGCGATGGCCGCCGCGAAGGCGTCGATGTCGGCCTCCGTGGTGTCGAAGGCGCACATCCAGCGGACCTCGCCGGTGTGCTCGTTCCAGAAGTAGAAACGGTAGCGCTTCTGGAGCCGCTCGCTCACCTCGCGCGGGAGGATCGCGAACACCGCGTTCGCCTGGACCGGGCGGACCACCTCGACGCCGTCGATCTTCCGGACCGCTGCCTCCAGGCGGCTGGCCATCGCGTTGGCGTGGCCGGCGTTGCGGAGGTAGAGGTCGCCGGAGAGCAGCGCCTCGAACTGGACCGAGACGAAGCGCATCTTCGACGCGAGCTGCATCGAGGTCTTGCGCAGGTACTTGATGTTGCGCACCCGCTCCGGGTTGAGCACCACCACGACCTCGCCGAACAGCAGGCCGTTCTTCGTCCCGCCGAAGGAGAGCACGTCGACACCGACGTCGGTGGTGAAGTCGCGCAGCGGCAGGCCGAGCGAGGCGGCGGCGTTGGCCAGTCGGGAGCCGTCCACGTGGACGAGCATGCCCAGCTGGTGGGCGTGCTCGGTGATCGCGCGGATCTCGTCGGGGGTGTAGAGGGTGCCGAGCTCGGTGCTCTGGGTGATGGAGACCGCGAGCGGCTGCGCGCGGTGCTCGTCGCCGAAGCCCCAGGCCTGCTGGTCGAGCAGCTCGGGGGTGAGCTTGCCGTCCGGAGTGGGGACGGTGAGCAGCTTGATGCCGCCCATCTTCTCCGGGGCGCCGCCCTCGTCGACGTGGATGTGGGCCGACTCCGCGCAGACCACCGCGCCCCAGCGCGGGAGCAGCGACTGGAGGGCGACCACATTGGCGCCGGTGCCGTTGAAGACGGGGTAGGCCTCCGCCTTCTCGCCGAAGTGGCGGCGGAAGACGTCCTGGAGGTGGGCCGTGTAGTCGTCCTCGCCGTAGGCGATCTGGTGACCGCCGTTGGCGAGGGCTATCGCGGCGAGGACCTCCGGGTGCACGCCGGCGTAGTTGTCGCTGGCGAAGCCGCGGACGGCGGGGTCGTGCCGCCGTACCGCGTCCGTACGGGTGAGGTCGGTCATCGGGCTGTCAGCCACAGGTGCTGTCCGTTCAGTTCTGCTGCGGGGCGGTCCCAGAGGCCCGCCAGGTGGCCGGCGAGGTCGGTGGTGTCCGTGAAGCCGGCGAACTTCGCCTCCGGCTTCTCGGCCCGCATTTCGGGGCTGACCAGCGCCTTGATGACCAGGATCGCAGCCGCGGCGGTGGGCTCGCCGTCGGGGTCGGTGGTCTCCTTCTTGAAGGAGTCCGCCATGGCGAGGGTCCACGCCTCGGTGGCGGCCTTGGCGGCCGCGTAGGCGGCGCCGCCGGCGGTGGGCTTGTGCGCGGCCGCGGCGGAGATCATCGCGTAGCGGCCGGCGGTGCTGCGGACCAGCGCGGGCTGGAAGGCCAGCGAGGTGTGCTGGAGGGTCCGCACGACGGTGTCGTGCAGGAAGTCCCAGTCGTCCAGCCGGGTGTCGAAGAAGGTCTTGCTGCCGCGCCAGCCGCCGACCAGGTGGAACAGGCCGTCGACGTGGCCGTGCTCCGACTCCAGGTGGTCGGCCCAGTCGTGGACCTCCTGCGGGTCGAGCAGGTCGATCACCTGGCCGCTGACCTTGGCGCCGCGGACGGCCACCCGGGTGGCGTCCAGGGCGGACTCCAGGCGCTGGGCGTCGATGTCGGCGCCGATCACGGTGGCACCGTCGGCGGTGAGGCGGCGCAGCACGGCGCGGCCGGCCGGGCCGCTGGCTCCGGCGACGGCGATGACCTTGCCGGCCAGCGGGGCGTTGGTGGAGGTGGTCACGCGGCGGCTCCCTGGATCCCGGCGCCGGTGATGCCGGCGGTGGCGGCGATGACGCCGCTCAGCTTCTTGTTGAGGGCTTCGTAGAACATGCTCAGCGGGAACTCGTCCGGGAGCACGGCGTCGCACAGGGCCTTGTTGAGGGCCTTGCCGTCGGTGATGTCGAGCGGCAGCGCCTCGGAGCCCTTCGCCCAGGTGGAGGCCGGGTGCGGGGTGAGGTAGCGGGAGACCAGCTCGTAGGCGGCGATCCAGTGGGCCGGCTTCGGCCGGTCGATGCCGTCGCGGTAGAGGGTCTCGATCTCGGCGCAGAGCGCGTTGGTGACCTGCGGGGCGCGCTCCCAGTCGATGCTGAGGCGGTTGTCGCGCCAGCGCAGCGCGTCGTGCTTGTGCAGGTAGGCGAAGAGCAGCTGGCCGCCCATGCCGTCGTAGTTGCGCACCCGGTCGCCGGAGACCGGGAAGCGGAACAGGCGGTCGAAGAGGATCGCGTACTGGACGTCGCGGGCGTGCCGGTTGCCCTCGGTCTCCAGCTTCACCGCCTCCTTGAAGGTGGTGAGGTCGCAGCGGAGCTCCTCCAGGCCGTACATCCAGAACGGGCTGCGCTGCTTGATCATGAAGGGGTCGAACGGCAGGTCGCCGTGGCTGTGGGTGCGGTCGTGGACCAGGTCCCACAGGACGAAGGTCTCCTGCGCGCGCTGCTGGTCCTGGAGCAGGCCCTCGGCGTCGGCCGGGATCTCCAGGCCGAGCTGCTGGACGGCGCTGCTGGAGACGGCGCGGAAGCGGGCGGCCTCGCGGTCGCAGAAGATGCCGCCCCAGGTGAAACGCTCCGGCGCCTTGCGCACGGAGACCGTCTCGGGGAAGAGCACGGCGGAGTTGGTGTCGTAGCCGGCGGTGAAGTCCGTGAAGGTGATCGGCACGAACATCGGGTTGTCGAAGCGGGTGCGCTCCAGCTCTGCCAGCCAGTCGGGCCACACGACGCTCAGCAGGACGGCTTCCAGGTTGCGGTCCGGGTTGCCGTTCTGGGTGTACATCGGGAAGACGACCAGGTGCTCCAGCCCGTCCTCGCGCTGGTCGGCGGGGTGGAAGGCGAGCAGCGAGTCCAGGAAGTCGGGCTCGCGGTAGCCGGTGTCGGCCCACTTGGCGAGGTCCGCGTCGACGGTGGCCAGGTAGGCGGCGTCGTGCGGGAAGTGCGGAGCGAGCTCCTGGACGGCGGCGCGGACGGTGGCGACCAGCGGGTCGACCGTGTGCCGCTGGACGGCGGCCAGGTCGATCGAGCCGTCCTTCGACTGGAGCGGGCGCAGCGTCTCGACGGCCTCCTTCAGGCGCAGCCAGGCCGGGTGGCCGGCGAGGGTCGAGACCGGGGCGTCGGCCGCCACAGCGAGCCTTGGCGAAAGATTCTGCATCGTGGACTCACTTCGACAGGAGTTATTTCAACGGGGACACCATAAGTACGAAAGGTTCTCCTGTTCAAGAGGGCCAGGACCGGCAAAGCTCCGGTGCACCGCCCCTCCGGCGCCCAAACCTTCGACGGGAGGCGGATTGTCCGGCATGTGGACAGTGATCTGGATGTTCTGGACAGATGCGCTGTTCTGATGCGAACCTCCCCGCATGCTCCCGGCGGTGATCACGGTGGCCGAACGCCACGACAGCCCCTTCCGGGCGCCCTCCCGTCGGCACGTCTGCCGTCGCTGTCGCGCGCGCGGCCTGAGCTGCCGCTGTCGCCGCTGCTGTTGACCGGCCTGCCGCCGCCCCGGCTGCTGCCGATCCGGCTCGGGGGGCGCCGCGGACGCGGGCCCGTACGCCGACCATGCCGCGTGTGTTCCGGCGCCGCCACCGGGGGGAAGTGACCCGCCGGGACGCGGGCCGCCCGTCGCGCCCTCCCGCGCCCCTCCTCGTTCCCCCCGTCCCGCCGGTCCTTCCCTGGAGCCCCGTCATGACCCTCCGCAAGCCCTCCGCCGTACTGCCCATCGCCGCGCTGGTCGCCGCCGCGGCCGTGCTGACCGCCTGCGCGCCGCAGGACTCGAAGTCCGACACCGCCTCGGGCGCGGCCGGGACGGCGGCGGGCTGCGCGCCGGGGGCGCTTGCCACGCGCACCGCCGGAACGCTGACCGTCGGCACCGACAAGCCCGCGTACGACCCGTGGTTCTCCGACGACAAGCCGGAGAACGGCAAGGGCTTCGAGTCCGCCGTGGCCTACGCGGTCGCCGAGAAGCTCGGCTACCCGAAGGAGAAGGTCGGCTGGGTGGTCGCGCCGTTCAACAAGGCGACCTCCCCCGGCGCCAAGGACTTCGACTTCGACATCAACCAGGTGTCCGTCAGCGACGAGCGCAAGCAGGCCGTGGACTTCTCATCCGGCTACTACGACGTGCGCCAGACCGTCATCGCGCTGAAGAACTCCAAGGCGGCGGGCGCCAGGAGCATCGCCGACCTCAAGGGCGCCAAGCTCGGCGCGCAGGTCGGCACCACGAGCCTGGACACCATCACCAACACCATCAAGCCGAGCACCCAGCCGGCCGTCTTCGACTCCAACGACCTGGCCAAGGCCGCGCTGAAGAACGGCCAGATCGACGCCCTGGTGGTGGACCTGCCGACCGCCTTCTACATCACCGGCGCCGAGGTCCCGGAGGCCCAGGTGGTCGGCCAGTTCGAGGCCGCCGCGCAGGCCGAGCAGTTCGGTCTGGTACTGGACAAGGGCTCCAAGCTGACCGGCTGCGTCTCCCAGGCCGTGGACGCGCTGCGCGCCGACGGCACACTGGCGAAGCTGGAGAAGCAGTGGCTGTCCGACGCCGTCTCGGCACCGGTGCTGAAGTGAGCGCTGACCTGAGCCCCGGGCCGGGCGGGGAGGCGCCGGGCCTGGAGGCACCGGGCGGGAAGGCGCCGGGCGCCGCCGGACCGGCGGAGCTCACCAAGGCGCCGGCGCCGCGCACCGCACGGCCGACCGGGGCGCCGGCGACGGAGGGCGACTACCGTCCGTCCGAGCGGCGGCTGGCGCACGAGGCGTACCGGAGGTCCCGGGCCCGCCGCTCGGCGCTGATCGCCACCGGCTCGACCCTGGCCACGGCCGTCGTGCTCTACCTCCTGATCGTCAACTCCCCCGGGTGGGAGGTGACTCGGCGGACCTTCTTCAACCTCGACTACGCCCGTCAGGCGCTGCCCGAGGTACTGAAGGGACTGCGGCTGAACCTGGAGCTGATGCTCGGCTGCGGGGCGCTGATCCTGCTGTTCGGGCTGCTGCTGGCGGTGCTGCGGACGCTGCGCGGTCCGGTCTTCCTGCCGGTACGGCTGTTGGCCACCGCGTACGTGGACTTCTTCCTCGGACTGCCGATGATCATCTGCCTGCTGGTGATGATCACCGGAGTGCCGGCGCTGCGGCTGACCGGGGTGACCACCGATCCGCTGCTGCTGGGCGGGGCCGCCCTGGTGCTGACCTACTCGGCGTACGTGTCGGAGGTGTTCCGCTCCGGCATCGAGTCGGTGCACCCGAGCCAGCGGGCCGCGGCGCGGTCGCTGGGGCTGACCAACGCGCAGACGATGCGGTACGTGGTGCTGCCGCAGGCCGTCCGCCGGGTCGTGCCGCCGCTGCTCAACAACCTGGTGAGCCTCCAGAAGGACACCGGGCTGGTCTCGATCGGCGGCGCGATCGACGCGGTGTACGCGGCGAAGATCATCGCGGCTCGCTCCTTCAACTTCACGCCGTACCTGGTGGCGGGGCTGGTGTTCATCGTGCTGACCATTCCGCTGACCCGGTTCGCCGACTGGCTGACCGCCCGGATGAACCGCCGCCAGCTCCAGGGAGGTGCGGTGTGACGTCGAGCGACGTGCTCCGGTTGGAGTCGGTGCGCAAGACCTTCGGCGGCCAGGTGGTGCTGCGCGACGTGGACCTCGCCGTGGCCGAGCACTCGGTGACGGCGCTGATCGGGGCCTCCGGCTCCGGCAAGTCCACGCTGATGCGCTGCGTCAACCTGCTGGAGGGGATCGACGACGGGGCGATCTTCCTGGACGGCGAGGAGATCACCGATCCGCGCGCGGACGAGGACGCCGTGCGGCGACGGATCGGCGTGGTGTTCCAGTCGTACAACCTGTTCCCGCATCTGACGGTGCTGGAGAACATCACGCTCGCCCCGCGCCGGGTGCACCGCGTCGCCAGGGCCGAGGCACGGGCCCGGGCGCTGGAACTGCTCGACCGGCTCGGGCTGGCGGCCAAGGCCGAGGAGTACCCGGACCGGCTCTCCGGCGGGCAGCAGCAGCGGGTCGCCATCGTGCGCGCGCTGGCCACCGGGCCGCGGCTGCTGCTCCTCGACGAGATCACCGCGGCGCTCGACCCGGTGCTGGTCGGCGAGGTGCTGTCGGTGGTGCGGGACCTCAAGGAACAGGGGATGACGATGGTCCTCTCCACCCACGAGATGGGCTTCGCCCGTGAGGTCGCCGACCAGGTCTGCTTCCTGGACGGCGGGGTGGTGCTCGAACAGGGGCCGCCGGAGCAGGTGTTCGGCGATCCGCAGGAGGAGCGGACGCGGCAGTTCCTCAGCCGGGTGGTCGCCTCGGGTCGGCTCCAGGGCTGAGCGCCCCCGCCTGATGGCGGCCGGGTGGGCGGTCCACTCGGCCGGGGAGTGCGACCAGGCGTGCGACGGGTGCGCGACGAGTATGCGACGGGTGCGCGACCAGGGCTCTCGCAACGACGGGCACCACTGTGCGCCCCTGTACGCGCCCTGGCCGCGCCCGGCCGGGTGCGGTGATCGTGGACCGGACGTCCGTCGCCGCGCACGGGGGCGGCGAACAGATGACAGCTCACGGATGACAGATGACAGCCGACAGATTTCATCATCTGTTCGCTGTCATCTGTCCGCCGACCGCTGTTCGCTGTCCCCTGTTCGCCGCCCCCGGCGCCCACCGCCCCGGGAGGCCGCCGTTGCACGGACCCACCCTGGTCAACTGGCTCCTCGCCCTCCTCGCCACCGGCGCCGGCACGTCCTGTCTGGTCCGGCTGCGCCGCTCCCCCTGCACCCCGGGCGGTGCGCACCGGCCGCTCGCCCGCGAGTCCGACGCCGCCGAGGCCCTGATGGGGTTGGGCATGGCCGCGATGGCCGTCACCGGCGCCACCGTCCCGCCCGCCGTCTGGGCCGGGCTCTTCGGCCTCCCCGCCACCGCCTTCCTGCTCGCCGCCGCCCACGCCCCGGCCGGCCGGGCGCACCGGCTGCACCACGCGATCGGCGCGCTCGCCATGACGTACATGGCCCTCGCGATGGCGTCCACCTCCGGTCACGGCCACCACCGGGCCGCCGCCCTGGGCCTTCCACTGCTGACCGGGGTGCTCCTCCTCTACTTCGCCGCGTACACCGTCTGGACCGGCAGCCGGCTGCTGCGCACTCCGGCGGGCACCCTCGCGGTCGGCACCGCCGGGCTGCCGCAGGCCTGCCGACTGACCATGGGCATCGGCATGTTCGCCATGCTCCTGACCATGTGACGACCCGCGGGACACCCTCCCGGCACCCCGGAGCCGCCGCCCGCCACGCCGAAGCCCCCTGCCCCTGCCCCCTCCACGCCAAAGCCCCCGTCCGAGCGTGGCGTTGGTCACTGGCCGGTCGAAAGCCGTTCCACCGGGCGTCGCCAGCGCATAGGTTGGCAGGGAGCGCGTTGTCGCGTTCCGTGCGTACTCGGGGAGCCCATCGATGCCTGCCCTGATCGGCCTGCTGCTGCTCGGCCTGCTGCTCTCGACCCTCGTGCCCCGGCTGCTGGCCCGGGCCCGCTGGGCGGAGCGCGAACCGGTGCTGGCGCTGCTGGTGTGGCAGTGCCTGGTGGTGGCCGTTCTGCTCTGCTGCGCACTGGGCCTCCTCCTGGCGGCCTCCGCCGCCCTGCCGGAGCTGCGCTCGCTGGTGTTCGCGGGCGCGCCGCACGGCGTGGAGGCGGCGTACGGCCTCCAGGAGGCCGAGGGCTGGGGCCGGCTGTGCGCCGCGGTGCTGGCCGCGGGCGGGGTGCAGACGGTGCTGGCGCTGACCCGGGAGGTTCGTACGGCGAAGGCGGTGCGCAATCGCCGGCACGCCCAACTGGCAAACCGGGCACCGGAGTTGCCCGACACCATCGAGACCGCCCGGAGCCGCCGGGAACGGCTGGTGGTCCTGGAGAACGTCCGTCCGGAGGCCTGGTCGCTGCCCGGCCCGGACTCCCGGCTGGTGGTCACCACCGGCGCCCTCCAGCAGCTGACCGACCGGGAGCTGGCCGCCGTGCTGAGCCATGAGCGCGGTCACGTCCGGGCCCGGCACCACTGGCTCCAGCAGTTCGCCCAGGCGCTCGCCTCGGGCTTCCCCGGGGTCGGCGTGTTCAGCGCCTTCCGGAACCAGGTGGCGGAGCTGGTCGAACTGGCCGCCGACGACCGGGCCGCCCGTCGGCACGGCCGGCACACCACCGCCCTCGCGCTGGCCGAACTCAACCTGGACCGCGGGGTGTTCGGCTCCTGCCCGCCCGGCCTGGCGCAGTCCCCGAAGCGGGTGGACCGACTGCTCGCGGGCCGTCCGCGGCTCTCCGTCCCGCACCGGCTGCGGCTCACCGTCGCGGCGCTCGCCGCGCCCGCCGTGGTCGTGCTGCTGGCCGCGGCACCGGGGCTGCACTCCCTGCTGTGAGGTCGACACCGCACCGGGTCGGCACTTCTGACGGGGCGTCAGCCGGAGGCTGACCCACCGGCCGGGTCGTCGGGACCGTCGCCGAGGGCCTGCTCCAGCACCCGGCGGTGGAGCGGCCTGGCCTGCTCGTAGCGCTCCCGACCGGCCTCGGTGAGGGTGAGCTGGACGCCCCGGCGGTCGCTCTCGCACATCGCCCGGGTGACCAGTCCGGCCTTCTCCAGGCGGGCGATCAACCGCGAGAGCGCGCTCTGGCTCAGATGGACGGTGTGGGCCAGCTCGCTCACCCGCACCGCCTGGCCCCCACCGCCCCCGCAGTTCTCGACGAGACGCTCCAGCACCTCGAACTCGCTCATGCCCAGCCCGTACCGGTCGCCCAGCTCGCGGTCGAGGGCACAGGCCGCGGCGGCATGCCGGGCCAGCAGTTCGCGCCACTGCGCGACGAGACCGGCCTCCGCCGGGGAGTCGAGTTCAGCCACGCCGCCACCCTAGCACGTGCATCGACAATTAATGCGTTCACATTTAATTCATTTGCATTGAATGCATGTGCATGTACTGTCCTCCCCATGACCACCGCGACCGTCACGTCACCCGACGCCCCGTCAACCAGCGGGCCGCACTGGACTCCCCGCCTCTGGGGCACCCTGATCGTGCTCTGCGCCGCCATGTTCCTGGACGCCCTGGACGTCTCCATGGTGGGCGTCGCCCTTCCGTCCATCGGCTCCGACCTGCACCTGTCCACCTCCACCCTGCAGTGGGTGGTCTCCGGCTACGTCCTCGGCTACGGCGGCCTGCTGCTGCTCGGCGGGCGCGCCGCCGACCTGCTCGGCCGCCGCCGGGTGTTCCTGGTCGCCCTGGGCGTCTTCGCCGCCGCATCGCTGGTCGGCGGCCTGGTCGACGACGGCGGCCTGCTGATCGCGGCCCGCTTCCTCAAGGGCGTCAGCGCCGCCTTCACCGCCCCGGCCGGCCTGTCGATCATCACCACGACCTTCGCGGAGGGTCCCGCCCGCAACCGCGCGCTGTCGATCTACACCACCTGCGGCGCCAGCGGCTTCTCGCTCGGCCTGGTGCTCAGCGGCCTGCTCACCTCGGTCGGCTGGCGCTGGACCTTCCTGATGCCCGTCCCGGTCGCGCTGCTCGCCCTGCTCTTCGCCGTCCGGCTGCTCCCCCGCCCGGTCGAGGAGCGCGCCCAGGGCGGCTACGACGTCCTCGGCGCGATCACCGGCACGGCGACCGTCCTGCTGCTGGTCTTCACCGTGACCGAGGCCCAGGGCGCCGGCTGGCTGAGCCCGCGCACCCTCGGCTCACTGCTGGTCGTCGCCGTGCTGGCCGCCGCCTTCCTGCGGGTGGAGAGCCGCGCCGCGCACCCGCTGGTGCGGCTCGGCATCTTCCGCAACGGCTCGGTCGCCCGGGCCAACGTGGTCGCCTTCGCGATGACCGGCGCGTACGGCGGGTTCCAGTTCGTGGTCACCCTCTACCTCCAGCACCTGCTCGGCTGGTCGGCCCTGGAGATGGCGCTCGGGCTGCTGCCCGCCGCGGCCCTCATCGCGCTCTCGGCACCGTTCATGGGCCCGATCGTGGACCGTTTCGGCACCGGGCGGCTGCTGCCGATCGGCCTGGCCTCACTGGTCGCCGCCTTCGCCCTGTTCCTGCGGCTGGACGAGCACAGCTCGTACCCGGGCCTGGTGCTGCCCTCGATGCTGCTGCTCGGTGTGGGATTCGCGTTCGCCTTCCCCTCGGTGAACATCGCCGCCACCGACGGCGTGGGCGACGAGGAGCAGGGGCTGGCCTCGGGTCTGGTGAACACCGCGATCCAGGTCGGCACCGCGGTGGTCCTCGCCGGGGCGACCGCGATGATCACGGCCGGCAGCGCGGGCGGCGACAGCCCGCAGGCCCAGCTGGACGGCTACCGGCCGGCGCTGCTGTTCGTCACGGTGGTCGCGGTGGTCGGCCTGGTGGTCGCGACGGCGGGCGCCCTGGTGGACCGGCGTCGCAAGGCGGTTCCCGCACCCGTGCCGGATCGTGACGAGCCGACGGTCGGGTCGACCGCGGCCCGGGCCGACGTCCTGGCCGGGCGCTGACCCCCGGACCCCGCCCGTGACCGGCCTCCGCGCCGTCGGGCCATGGCGCCGGCTCCACCAAACCCCCGTGTCGGTGGAGCCGGCCGTCTTCGTGGCGGCCGCCCGGGCAGTGCCCGCCGGGGCACGGTATCCCGGTGCGGCTGTCGGCTCCACAAGTATATTGGCCCGGAGCCAACGAACGTTCGGAGCAGACACGATGGCACCTCGCGGGGATTCGGTCAATGAGGAGATGCGGCAACGCTCCCGCCGGCGGATCATGCGGGCCACCGTCGAGCTGGTTGACCAGTGCGGTTACGCGGGCACCACGCTCACGGACATCGCCGAGCGGGCCGGCCTCGCCCGCGGCCTGCTCTCGTACTACTTCGACGGCAAACGGCTGCTCATGCAGTCCGCGACGCACCGGATGATGCACCAGTCACTGGCCGCCACGCTGGCGGAACTGGCTCCCGGGGCCTCCCCCGACGCACGGCTGGCCGGGGCGATCGACACCGTGCTCGGCCTGGCGATGGACCACCCCCGGGTGATGCGCTCGCACCTGGCGCTGATCCTCGACCCGGACAACGGCGCCTTCGTCCAGGACCCGGAGCAGCAGCAGCTCGGCGCCATCCTCCAGGGACTGCTGCGGGACTGGGGCGCGCCCGACCCGGTCGCCGAGCACGCGGTGCTGCGCAGTGCGCTGATGGGCGGCTGCATCGGGGTGCTGCTGCCGGGCGCCGAGAGCCCGCTGGCCCTGATCCGCGCCGACCTCTTCGGCCGCTACGACCTGGCCTGGGAACTGGGCCGCCCGCCGCAGCAGTCCCCGCCGGAACGCGAACGGCCGCCGGCCCGCGGCTGACGGCGGGCGGGCGGCCTGGTGACCGGCTGCCGGGGGGCCTCGCGAGGGAGGGAGCTCACAGGCCCCGGACGGCAGCGGCTCAGCGTTCCTTCAGGATCGAGGCGAGCAGGTCAATCGTGCGTTCCGGCGTGAGGCTGTCCACGCAGAGCCGCTCCATGACCTGGATGTAGGCGTCGACGTCGTCGCGCTTGTCCAGGTAGAGCGCGCTGGTGAGCTGCTCCAGGTAGACCACGTCCGCGAGGTCCTGCTCCGGGAAGCGCAGGATCGTGAACGCCCCGGACTCGCCCGCGTGCGCGCCGAACCGGAACGGCATGACCTGGATCACCACGTTGGCCTGCTCGGCGACGTCGATCAGGTACTGCACCTGACCGCGCATCACCTTGGGCCCGCCGACCGGCCGGCGCAGCGCCGCCTCGTCGATGACGGCCCACAGGCGCGGGCTGGCGCCCTCGGCCAGCAGCTTCTGACGGCGCAGCCGCAGGCTGACCCGTCGCTCGACCTCCTCCTCGCTGATGACCGGCCGACTCTGTCCGAAAACCGCCCGTGCGTACTCCTCGGACTGGAGCAGCCCGGGGATGAACTGCACCTCGTAGGTGCGGATCAGCTGGGCGGCCTCCTCCAGGCCGACGTAGGTCTGGAACCAGCCCGGCAGCACGTCGTTGAAGCTGTGCCACCAGCCGGACTTGTTGGCCTCGCGGACGAGGCCGAGCAGGGCTTCCCGCTCGATGCCGTCGTCCACGCCGTACAGACTGAGCAGGTCGGCGACGTCGCGCTCCTTGAAGCTGACGCGGCCGAGTTCCATGCGGCTGATCTTGGACTCGGAGGCCCGGATCGCGTAGCCCGCGTCCTCGCGGGTGATGCCGCGCGCCTCACGCAGGCGGCGCAGCTGCGAGCCGAGGAGGATCCGGCGGACCATCGAGCCGCCGCCCGGCTGAACTGTGGTCATGCGGTCGAAACCTCCACCTAGGGCAAACAGCGCACAGTCTGCCATCAGTTGAGCGCTCACGGTGCCGATACTGACGGATGTTCCTATCAGTTCCGCACTCCACGCACCAGGATGCACGTGCATCCGGCGCTTGCATATGCCAATAGTGCGACTGCACGTGAATCGACTCTTGCATCTGCAGTGAGCGCACACCACCATGGTGCACGTGCACCTGCACATCCCTGGCAATCCCGCGGGCTCCGTGTCGACCCCACGCGCGACTCCGTGCACCGACCCGACGACGTCCCCCGCGTCATCGGGCGTTCGAGTGCGCGCGCGCCTGGTCGAGGGGGCGGCCGAGCGGCCGAGCGAGTCGGAGGTGACCGGCATGACCCCGGCGGGTCCAGCCGTGTCCGCCCCCTTATGGGAGGAGCTCTTCATGAGCACCGGTACGGCTTTGGCGGTTGACCCCCTTGTGGTCACCTGTACGCTCGCTCCTCGCTTCGAAGCCGTCAGAACCGCGCGCGACTTCGCTCGGAGCACGCTCCAGCACTGGGGCCTGACGGAGCTGTTCGACGACGTCGCGCTGGTGGCCTCGGAACTCGTGACCAACGCGCTCCGGCATGCGATCGGCGCACGGCCCGACCCGTCGGGCGGCACCCAGGGCGAGTACGACTTTCCCATACAGCCGACCCCGGACGGCCGGCTCCCGATCCGAATAAGCCTGGTGCACCGCGCACCCCAGGTGGTCTGCGCGGTGAGCGATCCGAGCAGCATCGGCCCGATCGCCCGGGAGGCCGACTTCGTCGCCGAATCCGGCCGCGGGCTGCACCTGGTGGAGTCGTTCAGCCGCTCCTGGGGCTGGCACCCGCTGGGCAGCGGCAAGGTGGTCTGGGCGATGTTCGAGGCGGAGACGATCGTCGGCTCCCCGCTGGACGGGCGCCCCGGACTCGGCGGCCGCTCACCGCTCGACGGCCCCGTCGAGATCGGCGGACGGCATCGGCGCTCGGCCTAGGACGGGCCGTGCGCCCCGGCCGGGCCCCCGACTCGAACGGATCCCCCGACCCGAGCGGGCCGCGCGCCCAGGACGGACCATGCGCCGGGCGGCGCACGGCCGGTCGACGGAAGCCCCGGGAGGACCGCACCCCGGGCCCTTCCACCCGGCCCCGCCGAGGACTTCCGGTCCAGTGCGGACACCTCCGGAGCGGACGCGCCCGAAGCGGAGACCGCCGGTGAAGAGGCCCCCGGAAGAGACAAAGACAAAGGCCGTCGTGGTGTCGGCACCCACGACGGCCCCCCGATGATGGAGCACGGCGGTCGGTCAGACCGCCAGGTGGTCGAACTCCCCGTCCTTGGCCCCCAGCAGCAGGGCGGCGATCTCGGCCCGGGTGTAGATGAGGGCCGGGCCGTCCGGGAACCGCGAGTTGCGCATCGCCACATCGCCGCCGGGCAGGGCCGCGAACTCGACGCAGTTGCCCTGGGAGTTGCTGTGCCGGCTCTTCTGCCAGACCACCCCCTGGAGATCGGCGGCGGCCATCCCGTTGTAGGTGTCGTACGAGCCGTGCGTGTCCTGCGAGTCGTGCATAGAAATCTCCCGAAGAGCTTCCGGAGTTGTCGTCCAGCGCGGCGCCCCCGGCACCGTCGAAACGAACGGACCGGCCCCGTACCGGTCCGGCACAACGCCTCACTTGACGCGATGATAGCTGCAGTGCACGTGCATCAGCACGGGACGTTGCAGGTGCACGTGGCCTTTTGTCCGCAGCCGCGAACTCTTCACGGACCCTTCTCCTGACGGTACGTAAACGGACATAGCCGATGAATCGTCGGGCGCGCGATAACCGGCCGTGAGCGCCTCCCCGCTGAATGTTGATCTTCGAATGCCGGGAGTCGCACCCCCGTGACCCTCCGTCAAACCATCCTCATGCTGTGAGACATCTCACGCGCCCCAGGTGCAACGCCGGCCCCCTCGGGTCGCGTCGAGGCAACCACCGGCGGTCGCGCGGGGATTGGGAGCGGAATGTCCGGATTGTAGGCAAAGTGCCCGGACCGGCGCCGGAGACGCACCGGGCTCCGGACCGCGACCGCGTGAAACCCACTCGGCAGCCGACTGCAAGCCGGACGGGCAGATGTCCTACGATCTCCGGCATGAGCACCGCAGCCATCCCGGGCGCGCCACTGCCCGTCCGTACTCCAGGCTCCCGTGCGCGGGGGCGCCACCGTCGTCCCGAGCGCCCCGAGATCCCGGCCGGCGCCCCGGCCCTGGTGCTCGCCGTGCCCGCGACCGCCGGGCCCGAGTCCCGCTCGGTCGTCGAGGAGTTGCTCTCGATCGTCCGCACCGAGCAGAACGGCGTCCGGACCGCGGTCGGCTACCTGCCGGGCAACGGCGGCGAGGGCGCGGGCGGCGAGGACCGCACCGTGGCCGAGCTGCTGGCCATGGCGGCCGAGGCCGGGCTGCCGACGCCCGTCCTGGTCCCGCTGGTGCCCGGCCCGCACACCTTCCTGACCGAGCTTCACGCGCTCGCCGCCGAGTACGGCGCGCCCGTCACCGACCCGCTGGGCCCGCACCCGCTGCTGGCCGAGGCCGTGCACGTCCGGCTGTCCGAGGCCGGGCTGGCCCGGGCCGACCGCGCCCGGCTGTTCGCCATCGCGACCGCCGCGGACGGCGTGGTGCTGACCACCGTCGGCGGCGAGGACGCGGCCGCGGCGGCCGGCATCACCGGCGTGCTGCTGGCCGCCCGACTGGCCGTGCCGGTCGTCGCCGCCGCGCTCGACGTGCCCGGCTCGGTGGCCGCGGCCGTCAACCACCTCAGGGACACCGGCTCGCAGCGCCCGGCGCTGGCCCCGCTGGTGATCGGCCCGGAGGCGGACTCCGAGCTGCTCGCCACCGCCGCCGAGGAGACCGGCTGCCCGTCGGCCGCGCCGCTGGGCTCGTACCCGTCGGTCGGCCAGCTGATCGCCTCCACCTACCTGGCGGCGCTGCCCGCGCCGTCCCCGGAGGACCTGGCACGGGCCGAGGCGGAGGCGGCGGCCGCCGCCGAGGCCGAGGGGGCCCTGGAGGGCGTCCGCGGCGCCCACGCGGCCTCCCAGGGGCCCGCAGGGCGGTAGTCGACGTCGCGCGCCGGTTCGCGCGCTCCGAAGGGCCCGGAACGGCATGCGTTCCGGGCCCTTCGGTTTTGCTCCGCCCGCCCGTGGCCGTCCCGCGCGGAAGTCGGACGGCGGCGAAGTGGAATGTCCGTTCTGGCCTTTTTGAAAGGAAATAGGAAACGCGGTCGCGGGCGCTCGCACCACAGCCGCCGCATCATCCGCCGGGGCGCTCCGGCCCGCGATTCGACGCGCCGTCACACCACTTCTGAAGTGCTGCCAGTTGTGGGCTTCCACAACAGGGTTGCTTGAAAACGATCATTTACGATCATGGAGAGCGGCAATTTTGGCAGTTCCCACTAAACCGTGATGCGCATCACAGCCATTTGCAGTTTGAACTTAAGTCTGATTAACGTGCTCCCCGTTCGTGACCACACGAACCCGGTTCATCCGCGACGCCGAGTCCTGCCGTCGGATGTCCTGGCAGCGCGAAATCGCACCACGGCAGGAGCGGGGGACCCACAGGTAAGTCGCCCCGGACCGATCTCCGGAACGGTCCAGGGCTAGGGGTGAAGCCGCGCCCACAGCGCGGCCGGGCAACTCCAGCCCGAATCCGACAGCTCACCTCGCAGGCGTGGGAGAGGACCGCGTCTTCATGCTGCCCACCAACGGCACTCGTCTGTCCAGCCGCACCCGTCGCGTGATCGCCGCCCTCGGCGTCGCGGGCGTCGGCCTCACCGTCCCCTGCATCGCCTCCGGCACCGCCTCCGCCGCCACCGTCGCCACCTGGGACAAGGTCGCCCAGTGCGAGAGCGGCGGCAACTGGAGCATCAACACCGGCAACGGCTTCTACGGCGGCCTCCAGTTCACCTCCAGCACCTGGTCCGCCTTCGGCGGCACCGCCTTCGCGGCGCGCGCCGACCTGGCCACCAAGGACCAGCAGATCGCCGTCGCCGAGAAGGTCCTCGCCTCGCAGGGCCCCGGCGCCTGGCCGGTGTGCTCGGTCCAGGCCGGCCTCACCAAGGGCGGCGCCGCGGCCGCCGTCGACACCTCGGCGGGCTCCACCGCCGGCTCGACCACCGCCAAGCCCGCGCAGCCCGCGCAGAGCGCCAAGCCGGCCGCCCCGGCCGCCAAGCCCGCTCCGCAGACCCAGGCCCCGGCCGCCAAGCCCGCCGCGCCCGCCCAGGACGGCACGCAGGCCAGCACCGACTCCACCGCCTCCGGAAACCGGAGCGACTGGGTCCAGAAGCGCCAGCAGCAGGCCCAGAACGGCGACTACACCGTGGTCGAGGGCGACTGGCTGTCCGCGATCGCCGACCAGCACAAGGTGCAGGGCGGCTGGCAGCGGCTGTACGAGCTCAACCGCGGCACCCTGACCGAGGGTCCGGACAGCATCTACCCGGGCCAGCAGCTGTCCTTCGGCGGCAACGGCCAGGCCCAGGCCGGCCAGTCCGCCACCGGCAAGTCCGGCTCGGACTTCACCTGGTTCGACCGCTCGCAGAAGTCCGGCCAGTCCGCGAACGGCGGTGCCGTGAACGCCCAGCCGACCGCGCAGGCCCAGACCCCGGCCGCCAAGCCGTCCACCAAGCCGGCCGCCAAGCCCGCTCCGCAGACCCAGGCTCCGGCCCAGACCCAGACCCAGACCCAGACCCAGACTCCGGCCGCCACCGGCAGCATGGCCGCCGCGGTCTCCTTCGCCGAGTCGAAGGTCGGTCAGGCGTACGTCTACGGCGGCACCGGCAACGGTGGCTGGGACTGCTCCGGCCTGACCCAGGCCGCGCTGCGCGCCGCGGGCGTCTCCGTCCCGCGCGTCGCCGCCGACCAGGCCGCCGCCAGCACCCACGTCTCGCTGGACAGCCTCCAGCCGGGCGACCTGCTGTTCTGGTCCAACAACGGCAAGGACTCCGGCGTCTACCACGTCGCGATCTACGTCGGCAACGGCAAGTACGTCGAGGCCGCCAATCCGAGCTCGGGCGTCCGCGAGCAGAGCATCGCCAACTGGGCCCCGGACTTCGCCGGCCGGGTCTGAGAACGGCGAACAGCCGACGGACGGCGGACGACGGATAACAGCTGACAGATAACAGATTTCATCATCTGTCAGCTGTCGTCCGAACGTTGACCGCCCACGCCCCCGGGGAGAGTCTGGTCGCTCCTCCCCGGGGGTTCCGGCATGCCTCCGGCCGTACCTCGTGGCAAATCCCCGCGGTGAAGCTCCGTGCTGAATCCCCACGGCGAATCCCCATGGCGAAGCCCCTGCTGAATCCCCACGACGAATCCCCGTGGTGAATCCCCGCCCCAACGGGCATGCTGCTGCTCTGCACCCGAGGAGGAGTCACATGGCCCAGGTCACCGTCACCCTCGACGCGAACCTCGCGATCGACGCGATGTTGCTCTCCGGCACCAAGAACCCGCAGGACGCCGTCGAACTGGTCCTGCGCGACTACCTGGCCCGCGGCCGCCGTACCGAGACCCGTACCGGCGAGGCGGCCGACGGGCACCGACCGACCGTCGACCGCCCCACCGCCCAGGAGGGCTGACCGCCCGACGGGCCGGGCGGCCGACCGCACGCACGCACGCCGAAGGGCCCCGGGGAGCAACCGCCCTCCGGGGCCCTTCCGTCGGCCGTGACGGCCGGGTTCAGCGCGCGCAGGCCCCGGTGGACCCGCGCATCACCAGCTCCGGCTGGAACATGAACTCGCCGCGCTGGGCCGCGTTTCCGCCGACCTCCTCCAGCAGCGCGTCGACCGCCGCCGTGGCCATCGCCTCGACCGGCTGGCGGATCGTGGTCAACGGCGGCTCGGTGAAGGCGATCAGCGGCGAGTCGTCGAAGCCGACCACCGACACGTCCTGCGGCACCGACAGCCCGCGCTGCCGCACCGCCCGGATCGCCCCGAGCGCCATCATGTCGCTCCCGCAGACGATCGCCGTGCAGCCCTTGTCGAGCAGCGCGCCGGCCGCCGCGTGCCCGCCCTCCACGCTGAACAGCGTGTGGTGGACGAGGTCGTCGGCCTCCTCCCGGGAGAGTCCGAGCACCTCGCGCAGCGCGGCCGTGAAGCCCTCGATCTTGCGCAGCACCGGCACGTACCGGCGCTGACCGACGGCCAGCCCGATCCGCTCGTGCCCGAGTTCGGCCAGGTGCTGGACGGCCATCCACATCGCGGCCCGGTCGTCCGGCGAGATGAACGGCGCGTCGATCTTCTCGCTGTAGCCGTTGATCAGCACGAACGGCACCCCGCGCCCGGCCAGCCGGGCGTAGCGGTCGTGGTCGGCGGTGGTGTCGGCGTGCAGCCCGGAGACGAAGACGATGCCCGCCACGCCCCGGTCCACCAGCATCTCCACCAGTTCGTCCTCGGTGGACCCGCCCGGAGTCTGGGTGCACAGCACCGGCGTGTAGCCGTGCCGGCTGAGCACCTGCTCGATCACCTGGGCCAGCGCGGGGAAGATCGGGTTGCTCAGCTCGGGCGTGATCAGACCGATCAGCCCGGCGCTGCGCTGGCGAAGACGGGTCGGCCGCTCGTACCCGAGCACGTCGAGCGCCGCCAGCACGGTCTGCCGGGTGGCGGCGGAAACGTTCGCCTTGCCGTTGAGCACGCGGGAGACGGTGGCTTCGCTGACCCCCGCCTGCGCCGCGATGTCTGAGAGTCGCGCCGTAGTCACGGTCCCAGAGCCTATTCCAACCACGTCAGACCGCCCACCAGCCGGTGCTGTCCGGAGCGAGCACCGTCTCGCCGCCGTCCACCACGAGGTCGGCCGAGCCCAGCAGCAGCGTGCCCGGGGCGGCGATCCGCACCGGTTCGCCGGTGGTGTTCACGGTGCAGACGAAGGCGCCGCGACGGAACGCCAGGGTGCCCTCGGGGCTCTCCAGCCACTCGACGCCGGTGCCGGCGCCGAGGTCGGGCTGCGCCCGGCGGACGGCCAGCGCGCTGCGGTAGAGCTCCAGGGTGGAGGTCGGGTCGCCGGTCTGCGCCTCGACGCTCAGCCCGGCCCACTCGGCCGGCTGGGGCAGCCAGGACGGCCCGCCGGCCACCGGCCCGAAGCCGTACGGGGCCTCGGTGCCGGACCACGGGATCGGGACGCGGCAGCCGTCGCGGTAGCCGTCCTGGCCGGCCTGACGGAAGAAGGACGGGTCCTGGCGGACCTCGTCGGGCAGGTCGGTGACGTCCGGCAGGCCGAGCTCCTCGCCCTGGTAGACGTAGGCCGAGCCGGGCAGCGCGAGCATCAGCAGGGTGGCGGCGCGGGCGCGGCGCAGGCCGAGCTCGCGGTCGCCGGGGGTGCGGATCTGGGTGCCGAGGCCGGGCTCGTTGGCGAACCGGGTGGCGTGCCGGGTGACGTCGTGGTTGGAGAGCACCCACGTGGTGGGGGCGTCGACCGGGCGCATCGAGTCGAGCGAGAGGTCGATCACCTCGCGCAGCGCGGTGGCGTCCCAACCGGTGCCCAGGTACTGGAAGTTGAAGGCCTGGTGCAGCTCGTCGGGGCGGACGTAGTTGGCGGTGCGCTGGACGGTCGGGGTCCACGCCTCGGCGACGCCGATCCGCTGCCCCGGGTACTCGTCGAGGATCTTGCGCCAGCTGCGGTAGATCTCGTGCACGCCGTCCTGGTCGAAGAACGGCATGACGTCGTTGCCGAGCAGCTTGAGCTGGTCGGCGCCGCCGAGGTCGGGCAGGCCGGGGGCCTTGACCAGGCCGTGGGCGACGTCGATGCGGAAGCCGTCCACGCCCATGTCGAGCCAGAACCGCAGGATCGAGCGGAACTCGTCGGCGACGGCCGGGTTCTCCCAGTTGAAGTCGGGCTGCTCCGGGGCGAACAGGTGCAGGTACCAGTCGCCGGGGGTGCCGTCCGGGTTCTCGCTGCGGGTCCAGGCCGGGCCGCCGAAGATGGACTCCCAGTCGTTGGGCGGCAGTTCGCCCTGCTCGCCCTTGCCGGGGCGGAAGTGGTAGCGCTCGCGCAGCGGGGAGCCGGGGCCCTCGCGCAGGGCGCGCTGGAACCACTCGTGCTGGTCCGAGGAGTGGTTGGGGACGAGGTCGACGATGATCCGCAGACCCAGGTCGTGGGCGTCCCGGATCAGGGCGTCGGCGTCCAGCAGGGTGCCGAACATCGGGTCCACCGCGCGGTAGTCGGCCACGTCGTAGCCGGCGTCCGCCTGCGGCGAGGCGTAGAACGGCGAGAGCCAGACCGCGTCCACGCCGAGGTCGCGCAGGTAGGGCAGGCGGCTGCGGATTCCGGGCAGGTCACCCATGCCGTCGCCGTTGGAGTCGGCGAAGCTGCGCGGGTACACCTGGTAGATGACCGCGTCCCGCCACCAGCCTCTGGACGCGCTGACGTTCGCCTCGTGAGCGGTGTCGGCGGCAGGCCGGGAGGTGTCGGCCAGGTTCTGGGTCATGGACGGTATCCCTTGGGGACTAGAGGAGCGGAAGGCGCTGGGACGTGGAGGCGCGCGACGAGCTGCGGTCCTGTGACGGCGTGCGGTCTTGCGACGGCGTGCGGTCCTGTGACGACGTGGTGGCGCGCGACGACGTGGCGGCCCGTTACGACTTGGAGGCACCGGCGGTCAGGCCGGTGACCAGGTGGCGCTGCACCAGGTAGAAGAAGGCCGCGGACGGGATCGCGATCAGCACGGCGGTCGCGGCCATCAGGTTCCACTGGGCGTCGTGCTCGCTGACGAAGGTCTGGAGGCCCACGGCCAACGTGTACTTGTCGGAGCTGAGCATGAACGTGGAGGCGAACGGCACCTCGGCCCAGTAGGTGAGGAAGGAGTAGAAGGCCGCCACCGCCAGGCCCGGGCGGGCGAGCGGCAGCACCAGCCGCCAGAAGGTGCCGAACGGGCTGAGCCCGTCGACCCGGCCGGCCTCGTCGATCTCCACCGGGATGGTGTCGAAGTAGCCCTTCAGCAGCCAGGCGCAGTACGGCACGGTGGTGGTCGAGTAGACCAGGATCAGGCCGGTGTAGCTGTCCAGCAGGCCGAGTTCGGAGAGCATCGTGTACATCGGCACGATCAGCACCGCGATCGGGAACATCTGGGTGACCAGCAGCGACCACATCAGCGGCTTGTGCCCGGGGAACTTCATCCGGGAGACGGCGTAGCCGGTGGTGGCGGCGAGCATCACGCCGAACACGGTGGTGACGCCGGAGACCAGCAGGGCGTTGCCGAACCAGGTGAAGAAGTCGGTGTCGGACAGCACGTGCTGGTAGTTCGACAGCGTCAGCTTATCGAGGATCTGGCCGGGGTGGAGGTAGTCGGTCTTGTCCGGGCCGAGCGAGACGAACAGGATCCACGCGACCGGGAAGAGCGCGATCAGGCCGGCCAGGATCAGGGTGCCGTGGGACAGCGCCCGGGCCATCGGGCTGCGCTCGCCGCGGCGGCGGACCTTGGCGGGCCGGGCGGCCGGGGCCGCGGCCGCCGGGCGGGCCGGGAGTTCGGTGGTGGTGCTCATCGGGGTTACCTGCCTTCGTGGGTCAACTGGGTCCGGGGCCTCAGCCGTTGGCCTGCTCGTTGCGGGCGAGCCAGCGCCGGTAGAAGGCGGTGAAGACGATCAGGATGGACAGCAGGATCACGCCGTAGGCGGCGGACTGCGCGTAGTCCCGGGGGATCTGGCCGAAGCCGAGCCGGTACGCCCAGGTGACCAGCAGCTGGGCGTCGGGGGCGCCGGTGCCGAACAGCAGGAAGATCACGTTGAACTGGTTGAACGTCCAGATCACGCCGAGCAGCACGACCGTGGAGGAGACGGAGCGCAGCCCCGGCAGGGTGACGTACCGGAAGCGCTGCCAGGCGGTGGCGCCGTCCATCTCCGCGGCCTCGTACAGCTCGGCCGGGATCGACTGGAGGCCGCCGAGCAGCGAGATCATCATGAACGGCACACCGGCCCAGGTGTTCACCATGATCGCGGCCGCCTTCTGCGCCCACGGGTCGGTGAGCCAGCCGGGCTCGGGCAGGTGCAGGAAGGAGAGGATGTTGTTGACGACGCCGCCGTCGGCGAGCATCAGGCGCCAGGAGAAGACGGTGACGAAGGTCGGTACGGCCCAGGGCAGGATGAGCAGCATCCGGTAGGCGGCGCGGCCGCGCAGCTTCTGGTTGAGCAGCAGGGCCAGGCCGAGGCCGAGGGTGTAGTGCAGGCAGACGCAGACGGCCGTCCAGGCGATGGTCCAGACGAAGTGCGACCAGAAGCGGTCGTACGAGCCGGGGCCCCACAGGATGTCGGCGTAGTTGTGGAAGCCGACGAACTCGTAGCTCGCCGGGATCTCGTTGACGCCGATCTTGCGGGCGACGTTGAGGCTGTTGGCGTCGGTGAGGGTGAGCCAGATGCCCTCGGCGAGCGGGTAGAGCACCAGCGCACCGAGCACCAGTACGACCGGGGCGATCATCGCGTAGGCGTACCAGTGCTTGGCGTAGGAGCGCTTGACGCGTTCCAGCAGGCCCGGACGCTGCTCGCGTTCCCGGTTGCCCTTGCCGGTGGCGCCCTGCACGGCGACTGACATCGTTTGCACCTTCTCGGGGGGAATTCTCGGGGGGAGCCGACGGCCCGGTCCGCAGTGGGCGACGGGCGTCGCGGGGCGGGTGGCGACGGGCCGCGGACAGCGAACGGATGACAGCTGACAGATGATGAAATCTGTTATCCGTCATTCGTTCGCCGTCGCGCGGTCACCGCCACCCGCCCGCTGCCATCCGTCGACCGGCGGGCCGGGCACAGGGACTACTTGGCGAAGCCCGGCAGGAGCTTGGCGTAGTCGGTGGAGACGGTGTTCAGCGCGTCCTGGGTGCTGGTGCCCTGGACGGCCTTGCCCAGGTTGGTGCCCAGCGAGGCGAACAGCGAGCTGTACTCGGGCAGCTCGGGGCGCGGCTTGGCGCTGCTCAGCACGGCCTGGAAGCCGGCGATGCCCGGGTCGGCCTTGACGTCCGCGGTGAAGGCGTCGGAGCGGGTGGGCAGGGTGGAGTTCTTCTGCGCGATGAACGCCTGGCTCTCGGCCGAGGTCATGAAGGCGGCGAACTTCTCCGCGGCGGCCTTGTGGGCCTTGTCGGCGCCCGCGTAGACCGAGATGTTGTGGCCGCCGGTGGGAGCGCCACCCTTGCCGCCGGAGCCACCGGGGACGGCGGCGATGCCGAGGTTGTTCTTGTCGGCGAAGGCCGAACCCTTGTAGATGTTGGTGATCTCCCACGGGCCCTGGACGATCGCCGCGACCTTGCCGCTGTTGAAGGCGTCCATCATGTGTGCGTAGGCGTCGGTGGTGACGTCGGCCTTGACGGTGCCCGGCGCGGTGAACATCGACTTGTAGGTCTCGACGGCCTTGACGGCCTCCGGCGAGGCGACGGTGATCTTCTTGCCCGCGGCGTCGACGGTGTCGGTGCCCTCGCCGAACAGGAACGGCATCGCGTAGTAGCCGTCGGCGGCCTTCAGCCAGAAGCCGTCCACCCCGGCCTTCTCCTTGACGGCGGCGGCGTCGGTCTTCAGGTCGTCCCAGGTCTTCGGCGCCTCGGTAATGCCGGCCTTGGTGAACAGCTCCTTGTTGTAGAGCAGGCCGAGGGTGTCGGTCACCAGCGGCACGCCGTACAGCTTGCCCTCGTACTTGGCCTGCTGGATCAGGCTCGGCTGGAAGGCGGAGGTGTCCGCGGCGGCCGGGGTGCCGTCCAGCGGCTCCAGGTAGCCGGCCTTGGCGAAGGCGGCGGTCCAGCCGACCTCGGAGCGGAACACGTCCGGAGCACCCTTGGCACCCATCGCGGTCTGGAGCTTGTTCTGCGCCTGGTCGAACGGCACGTTGACGAAGTCGACCTTGACGTTCGGGTTCGCAGCCTCGAACTTCTTGACGAGCTCCTGGTAGTTCGGCGCCTCGTTGGTGGCGTTCGAGGTGTCCCAGTACGTGAGGGTGACCGGCCCGTCGGCCTTGCCGTCGGAGCTGGAGCCGCTGCTGCTACAGGCAGCCATCGAGACCGCGAGGGCCACAACGAGGGCAGAGGCCGCGATGCCACGCCGCATGAGAACTCCTTGGGAGGGTGGGGGTGCCCGAGATGTTCGGAGACAGGCGCATAATGGCTGCCTCGTACCGACCGCACCGTTGCTGCCGTCGGGCTCGGGAAGGAAGTTAACAGCGGTGCAAGATCGACGGAAAGTCCTTGCAGCAAGTTTCTGCAAGAAACCGCGATCGTTACGCCCGCGTGTCCTGGACGTTGCCGCTCGGTAGTTGACGGCCGCACCGATTGCCCGAGTTTGCCCGATTCCCCCCTCTGCTGACTGGCCGACGGCACCACCGTGCGTGGCCGAAAGCGGCCTGCAGCAGACTGGACGCATGCGAATCAGAGCCGTCACCAGGGACGAACTTCCACTGCTCGCCGAACTGGAGCGGGCCGCCGGCGCACCGTTCGCCGCGATCGGCATGCCGGAGATCGCCGAGGACGAACCCCCGGCGCCGGAGGAGCTGGCGCACTACCTGGAGCAGGGCACCGCCCTGGTCGCCGAGGCCCCCGACGGGACCGTCGCCGGCTACCTGCTCGCCGAGCCGGTGGACGGCGCGCTGCACATCGAACAGGTCTCCGTGCACCCCGACCACGCCCGACGCGGCATCGGCCGGGCACTGATCGAGCACCTCGCCGAGACCACCGACGCCCCCGCGCTCACCCTCACCACCTTCGCCGAGGTCCCCTGGAACGCCCCCTACTACGCCCGCTGCGGTTTCCGTCCGCTGGCCGGGGAGGAAGTCACCCCCGGCCTGCGCGAGATCCGCCGCAAGGAGGCCGAACACGGTCTGGACCGCTGGCCCCGGCTCTGCATGCGCCGGGACCTCGCGAAGCCGTAGCGCGCCGGGGCGCCGCCGGCCGGGCACCGCCCGCTAGTTGGTCCCCAGCCGGAGCACGGTCGTCGAGCGGAACTCCTCCCCCGGCCGCAGCTCCGTGCTGGGGAACGCCGGGTGGTGCGGGGAGTCCGGGAAGTGCTGGGTCTCCAGCGCGATCCCGGCGAACGGCCCGTACGGGACGCCGCGCGCGCCGGTGACCGCGCCCTGGAACTTGTTCGCCGTGTAGACCTGGACGCCCGGCTCGGTGGTCAGCACCTCCAGGGTGCGGCCGCTGACCGGGTCCTCCAGCAGCGCGGCCCGCGCCGGGCTGCCGTCCCCCGGCCGGGCGCGCAGCACCCAGTTGTGGTCGTAGCCGCCGGGCCCGGTCAGCTGGGGGTGCTCGTCGTGCACCGACTTGCCGATCGGCGTGGCCACCGTGAAGTCGAAGGGCGTGCCGGCCACCGGCTCGGTCCGGCCGTACGGGATCTGCCGCTCGTCGGCGGGGGTGTACGCGTCGGCGTCCAGGGTGAGCAGGTGACCGAGGACGTCGCCGCTGCCTTCACCCGAGAGGTTGAAGTACGCGTGGTTGGTGAGGTTGACGACGGTCGGCTTGCTGGTGACGGCGCGGTAGGCGATCACCAGCTCGCCGGAGGCGTCCAGGGTGTAGGTGACGGTGACGTCCAGCGCGCCCGGGAAGCCCTGGTCGCCGTCCGGGCTGTGCAGCGCCAGCCGCACGCCGCCGTCGACCGGCTCGGCCTCCCACATCCGGTGCGCGAAGCCGTCCGGCCCGCCGTGGAGGGTCATGCCGCCCCCCGTGGGGGCGAGCTGGTGCTCCTCGCCGTCGATGGTGACCGACGAGCCGTCGATCCGGTTGGCGTACCGGCCCACCACCGTGCCGTAGTGCCGGGCCGGGCCGAGGATCTCGGACAACCGGTCGGTGGCCAGCAGCAGTTGGGCGGAGCGGCCGGAGCGGTCCGGTGCGCTCAGGGTGTGCAGGGTCGCGCCGAGGGTGAGCACGCTCGCCTCGTACGGGCCCGCCGTGAGCGTCCAGCGCTCGATCGCGGCGCCCGCGCCCGAGGGCTCCAGGGGTTCCTGCCGCACGCTGGTGGCCTCGCTCGCCATGGGCCTGCTCCTCACTCGCGGCCGGGTCGCACCGCGGCCGCCCGGTTCCGGGTCCGTCGAGGGGTCGCCGCGGCAGCCCCGTGTCCCGTCAGCCTAGCGACGGCGGCGGCCGAGGGGGCGCTTCCGCGAACCCACGCGCCGCCTCCCGCGCCGCCGTCCACCATCTGGCGCCCCCTACGACCGCCGGGCACCCCACCGCGCACGGGGCACCGGCCACGACCACCGGGGCGCCACGACCGACCCCGGGGGCCGCTCCTAGCCGTCCAGCTCCTCCAGCCGGCCCGCGTCCCGCTGCTGCTGCGGCAGACCGAGCGCCGAGGCCAGGCCGTCCGGCCCGCTGCCCGCCTTGCGGTAGACCGCCGCCAGCCGACGGTTGACCAGCCCGAGCGGCACCCCGAGCTCGTCGGCGATCCGCTGCGGCGGCACGCCCTGCACGGCCCGCTTGGCGACCTCCCACTCCGCGCTGCTGAGCGTCTCCAGGGTGTCCCGGAAGTCGCGCAGCCCCAGCCGGTTGGGCCGCAGGCCGTAGTTGGCCAGCTCCCGCCGGGCCCGGTCGACCAGCCCCTCCGCGGAACAGTGCTGAGCCAGTTCGATGCCCTGGTACAGGTACTCCTGGGCGTCCTCCAGCCGCCCGACCCGGCGCAGCGCGGCGCCGAGGTCGACCAGGGCGACGGCGTGCTCGTAACCGGCCGGGGACTGCCCGAGGTACGCCACGGCGTCCTCCAGCAGTTCGACCGCCGCCTGGCCGTCCTCGATCCGGGCCTGCAGGCGCAGCGCGCTTCCGATCGCCGAGGCGGTGCCGAAGTTGCGTGCGTCCCGGACCGCCCGCTGGGCGTAGTCGCGGGCACGCTCGGGCTCGTCGTCCGCGATCGCGATGGCGAGGTGGCCGGCCCAGGGCGCCCAGACGGTGTTGTGCCAGCCGCGGACCTCCAGTTGGGCGCCCGCCTCGGTGAGCGCGGCGGCCGCGCCCGCGTACTTCTCCTTGGCGACCAGCAGCTTGCCGTACAGCGAGGCCGCGTCCGGCAGCACCATGGCCGTCGCGTGGTACGGCGGGTGGAAGCCGAACTCGTTGGCCAGCTTCCAGGCCTCGTCGACCCGGCCGCGGGCGATCAGGGTGTCGACGAGCACGCCGATCGCGTCCCACGCCAGCGGCAGCTTCTCCCCGATCCGCTCGGAGATGCGGTACGCCCGGCGCAGGAAGTCCTCGGCCTCGGCGAGCAGGCCGCGGCGGAACCGGGCCAGGCCCATCAGGAAGTAGGCGAAGCCCCGGTGGGCACCGCTCCACCCGGCGATCTCGGACTGGATGATGGCGTCCGCGGCCAGCCGTTCGGCCTGGGCGATGCGGTCGTTGTAGATGTACGTCAGGCCGAGCATCGAGGGCAGTTCGAAGCCCCAGGTGGTGTCGGTCCAGCCGAGGCCCTTGGGCAGCCGGCCGCCGTCGAGGACCTCGTCGGCGAGCGCGAGCGCATCGGCGGAGGCGGCGCCGCGCAGGGTGAGGTCCCAGGCGCGCATGGCGAGCACGGCCCGGTCGGCCGCCTCCCGCCCGCTCAGGCCCCGGCACATCTCGCCGAGCCGGGCGGAGCGGCCCGGGCCGTCCTCCTCGGACTTGCGGAAGGCGTGCCACATGAACGAGGCGGCCTGGAGCCGCTGGCGCCCGGCCGGTTCGGTGGTCCTCAGGGCTTCTTCCTGGCAGACCAGGGCCGCCTGGCCCAGTTCACCGGCGTGGGCGAGCACCTCGGAGAGCCGGAAGGTGGCGTCCACGCGCAGGGCGGGGCGCAGCGGCACCTCGTCGGGGTCGAGGGCCAGTTTGAGCTGGTTGACGGTGGCGACGGGGTCGGTGAGCAGCGCGGAGCACCCGAGTTCGTAGAGCACCTCGGCCTTGATCTCGTCGGCGGGCGGCTCGTTGAGCGCGCGGTGCAGACAACGCTGGGCCGCCTCGGGGGCGCCGATCAGCTGGTGTTCGACGGCGGCGCGGCGCAGCTTCTTGACGATCCGGTCGTCGCCCTCGCCGGAGTGGGTCTCGACCAGGTGGCGGGAGGCGGCGAGCAGGCCGAGTCCGGCGTTCTCGATCTCGGCGGCGGCGATGCCGTGCATGCCGAGGCGGGTGGCGTCCGGCATGGTGTTGTAGATGGAGCTGGCGATCAGCGGGTGGACGAACTCCAGGTTCCCGTTGGGGGTCTGGGTCAGCACGCGCTGCTTGCGCAGCCGCTTGATGGAGTCGCGGGCGCCCTCGGTGCTCTGGGTGGAGATCCGGGTGGCGAGGTCGACCCGGATGTCGGTGCCCAGCATCGCGCAGGCCCAGGCGAAGCGCAGGGTGCTGGCGCCGAGCCGGTCCAGCCAGCTCTTGAGAGTCATCCCGGCGGCGTCGACGGCGAGTTCGCGCAGCTGCCGGGAGTTCTCCTCGACCGGTTCGAGTTCCTGCTCGCGCACCTGGTCGAGCAGGGCGTTGGCCTCGAACGGGTTGCCGTTGACGACGTTCCAGAACTCGTAGCAGAAGGCGTCCTCGGCCCTGTCGCCGAGCTCGGCGCGGATCATGTCGGTGACGGAGCTGAGGGTGAGCCGGTTGAGCTCGTGCTTGCGACCCTTGAGGAGGAGGACGTCCCGCCGGAAGTCCTGGGTCTCGATGGGCCAGTCGTTCTCGTCCTCCCGGAAGGCGAAGACGAGCAGTACGGGAAGTTCACTCGATCGGATGGCGAACTTGGTCAGCCAGGAGAGTGACTCGCCGTCCGCCCAGTGCAGGTCGTCGACGATCATCACCATCGGCGCGCGGCGCGGCGCGAGCTGGGTGAGGACGTAGTCGAGGCCGTCGCGCACGCCCTGCGGGTCGAGGCGGCGGGCGCCGGCCTTGGGCTGCTTGAGGCCCATGGCCGGTCCCACGACCTCCTCCCAGGTGCCCATGACCTGGCTGAAGACCTCGGGCTTCAGGTCGGTGAGCACGGGCTGGAGCAGCTGGCGCAGGACGTGGTACGGCTCCTTGAACTGCCGTTCACCGCCTCGGGCGAACAGCACGGTGGCGCCGTCGCGGAGCTTGGCGAGCCGCCTGACCTCGTGCAGCAGACTGGTCTTGCCGATGCCGGGGCGACCCGAGAAGGTGAGCAGGTCGCCGATCTCGGTGCCGCCGGCGGCGAAGCCGCGGCAGAGCCGGTCGACAGCGGCCTCCACCGAGCGCAGTTCGGCGTCGCGGTCGCGCAACCGGACCCGGGGCGCGATGCCGTCGCCGTCGTGGGCGGAACCACCGCCCGCCCGAAGTGCGTTCTCCTGCTCGGTCACCGTCGTGCCTCCGCCTCGCCCGCTGCGTCACAGCTCCATCACTGCGTGGAGCCGAGGTTAGCGCCGTGCGGACCTCCCCGTGGGGCATTCGTGCAGGCTGGGGCGGACGGTGAGGGTTTGGGGGCACTGTCAAGGGCAATTGCCCTACATCCCTAACATCCCATCATTGCATCAGATACCCTACGGCCTTCGAGGCGCGGATGATCTTGCGAAGCCCACCCTCACCGTCCGCGCCCCGTCGCGCCAACTCCCCCCACCATCACCGCTCCAACAACAAGCGCCCCCACCCTCCGCTGCACCGGGAGTCCGATGTCTGACGACACCTCACTTCAGATTCCGTTCCCGCACCGCCGCAGTCCGCACGGCGTCCACGCCACCGCACTGCACAGGGACTGGCTGATCCGCCACCCGCTGCTGCCCGACGCCGACCATCCCGGCTACGCGCACTGGGAGGTGGTGGACCTCGCCGCACTCGGCTATCCGGACGCCGGCCCGGACGAACTCGCCCTGGCCGCCGACCTGATGGGCTTCTACTTCCTCTTCGACGACCAGTTCGACGGCCCGCTCGGCCGCCGTCCCGCCGAGGTGGCCCCGATCTGCGAGCGGCTGATCGCCGTCCTGCACGGCGCCCGCCCCGACCAGGGTTCCGCGGTCGAGACCGCCTTCGCCGATCTGTGGAACCGCAGCATGCGGGGCATGCCGGCCCGCTGGCAGGCCCGCGCCGCCTACAACTGGGAGTACTACCTGGCCAGCCACCCGGCCGAGGCGGCCGGCCGGATCTCCACCCGGCCGCCGGACCGCGCCGGCTACCTGGAGCTCCGCCGGGGCACCGCGGCGATGGAGACCATCTTCGACATGGTCGAACGCCTGGGCCAGTTCGAGGTCCCGGCCGCCGTCCTGCACCACCCCGTGCTGCGTCAGCTCCGCCAGCTGGCCGCCGACATACCGTCGCTCAGCAACGACGTGCACTCCTACCCGCTGGAGGCGCCGCGCGGGGACGTGAACAACCTGGTCATGATCGTCCAGCGGGAACGGCGCTGCTCGGCCGAGGAGGCCTGCGCGGCGGTCATCGCCGAGGCCCAGCTGATGGTCGACCGCTGCGCCGAACTGCACGCCCGGCTGCCCGACGTCCACCGCGAGTTGGGCCTCTCCCGGATCGAACGCACGATCGCCCAGCGGTACGCGGACGGGCTGCTCACCTGGCTGGCCGGCTACCTCAGCTGGGAGGCCCGCACCGGCCGGTACCACGCGGTCTGACCGGCGTGCGCCCCGGACCGCCCGACGGGCGTGCGGTGGCGCGACCCGAGAGCGCCGCCCCGGCCGTACGGCGGCGTACGGCGGCACGCCGCGGGGACGGTCCGGCCGACGCACGGCGGCTCACGGAGGCACGCCGGGAACAGCCCCACCGACGCGCGACGGCGCGCGGCCACGGGTCGCGGGGGTGCGTCCGAAACGCGCGCCCCCGCAGTGATCCGTTTCGGGACGCCCGCGGAGATCGGGATCGGGCCCCGGGGTCCCGCGGAGATCCGGTCCGGGAACGTCCGGCGGCCCAGGCCCCCGCGAGCGACCGGAAGACACACCCTCCGTACCGGACACGCGTACGGACCGTAGCCGCGCCGGGCGCCCGGCGGTTATCGTGCTCGGCGGCGGGCGCCCCGGCGGGGCGCCGGTCCGATTGCGTGTCCGACCCCTCCCGCCGGACCGCCCCCGAACGGGCGGTCCGGCGTGCCGCCCGTGGCCCGAGCCGTGCCCGGCGGCGCCCGACGCAGCGAGGAGACAGCGAACATGACGGTCTACCAGCCCCCCGGCACGCCCGGCAGCATCGTCGCCTACCGCTCCCGGTACGAGCACTGGATCGGCGGCGAATGGACGCCTCCGGTGCGCGGCGAGTACTTCGGCAACCCGACCCCGGTCACCGGCGAGGTGTTCACCGAGGTCGCCCGGGGCACCGCCGAGGACATCGAGGCCGCGCTGGACGCGGCCCACGCCGCGGCCCCGGCCTGGGGCCGCACCTCCGCCGCCGAGCGCGCGCAGGTCCTGCTGCGGATCGCGGACCGGATGGAGACCAACCTGGAGCAGCTGGCCGTCGCGGAGAGCTGGGAGAACGGCAAGCCGGTGCGCGAGACGCTGGCCGCCGACCTCCCGCTCGCGGTCGACCACCTGCGCTACTTCGCCGGTGCGCTGCGGGCCCAGGAGGGCAGCCTCTCCCAGCTGGACGAGGACACCGTGGCGTACCACTTCCACGAGCCGCTGGGCGTGGTCGGCCAGATCATCCCGTGGAACTTCCCGATCCTGATGGCGGTCTGGAAGCTCGCCCCGGCGCTCGCCGCCGGCAACGCGGTGGTGCTCAAGCCCGCCGAGCAGACCCCGGCCTCGGTGCTGCTGCTCGCCGAGCTGACCGCCGACCTGGTGCCGCCCGGCGTGGTCAACATCGTCACCGGCTTCGGCGAGGAGGCCGGCGCCCCGCTGGCCGCCAGCCCCCGGATCCGCAAGATCGCCTTCACCGGCGAGACCGGCACCGGCCGGCTGATCGCCCGTTCGGCCGCCGAGAACCTGATCCCGGCCACGCTGGAACTCGGCGGCAAGAGCCCCAACGTGTTCTTCGCGGACGTCGCCGCCGAGGACGACGCCTTCTACGACAAGGCCGTCGAGGGCTTCGCGATGTTCGCCCTCAACCAGGGCGAGGTCTGCACCTGCCCCAGCCGCGCCCTGATCGAGACCCCGGTCTACGAGCGGCTGCTCGGCGACGGCCTGGCGCGGGTGCGGGCGATGCGCCAGGGCAACCCGCTGGACACCGAGACCCAGGTCGGCGCGCAGGTCAGCGTCGAGCAGCTGAAGAAGATCCTCTCCTACTTCGAGATCGGCCAGGACGAGGGCGCCAGGATCCTGGTGGGCGGCGAGCGGGCCGACCTCGGCGGCACGCTGGCCGGCGGGTACTACGTCACGCCGACGGTCTTCGAGGGCGACAACTCGATGCGGGTCTTCCAGGAGGAGATCTTCGGACCGGTCGTCTCGGTCACCCGCTTCGACGGCTTCGACCAGGCCGTCGCGCTCGCCAACGACACCCAGTACGGGCTCGGCGCGGGCGTGTGGACCCGCAGCATCAACACCGCCCACCGGGCCGGGCGCGCCATCCAGGCGGGCCGGGTCTGGACGAACTGCTACCACGCCTACCCGGCCCACGCGGCCTTCGGCGGCTACAAGAACTCCGGCATCGGGCGGGAGACCCACAAGGCGCTGCTGGAGCACTACCAGCAGACCAAGAACCTGCTGGTCAGCTACTCCCCCGACGCGGTCGGCTTCTTCTAGACCCGACGAGCCAGGGAGGCCGGGAAAGCGGAGCGGGAGGCCCATCGGGGCCTCCCGCTCCCTCGCCACTCCCCGTGGCGGGCTCCGGGGCGAATCGCCCGTTCCGGGGATCAAAGCACATGAATGCGGTCAATTCACCGACGCGCCGCCGACATGCCCGGACGGCCCGCGCGAAAGCCGTAGACAGGACTCCCCGCCCCTCACCCCCATCAGGGAGTCCCGCGTGACCATCGCCCCCACGAAACTCAGCGACCCCGCCGTCCGCGCCTTCGTCACCGCGGTCAACGCGGGCGACCGCGAGGCCTTCTTCGCGCTGCTGGCCCCGGACGCGACCATGGCCGACGACGGCTCCGAGCGCGACCTGGCGGACTGGGTCGACCGGGAGATCTTCGGCCCGAACGGCCGGATGGCCGTCCAGACCGAGTCGAGCGGAGGCCACGCGCTGGTCGCCGAGTTCACCAACGAGACCTGGGGCACCATGCGCACCGCCTGGCGCTTCACCGTCGACGGCGGGAAGATCCACCGCTTCGAGACCGGCCAGGCCTGAGGCTACCGGTCCAGCCCCAGGCACCTCCGCACCGCGCGGATCAGGTTCCGCGAGCGGATGTCCCCGGTGACGCCCGGCTGCATGCCGTTGGTGACGTAGCCGAAGCCCAGCCCCAGGTCGGGGTCGGCGAAGCCGAGCGAACCGCCCCGACCCGGGTGGCCGAAGCTCGCCGGGGAGGCCATCGGCGCGGTCGGGCCGTGCCGCCAGAAGCCCAGGCCGAAGGTGGAGTTGACGATCAGCACCCGGTCCGGCCCGCTCACCGCCGGCTCGACCGCGCGTGCCAGCACCTCGGGGCCGAGCAGCGGCGGCAGCAGCGCGCCGGAGCCGTCCGGGCGGTCGGCCGCGCCGATCAGTGCCGCGTAGAACCGGGCGAGTGACCGGGCTGTGCCGATGCCGCCGGCGCCGGGGATCTCGGCGGCCTGCACCGCCGGGTCGTTGAGGTCCACGCCGGGGCGCACCGAGGCGAAGGAGCGGGCGGTCAGCGAGGCCGGGTCCTGGTAGGCGTCCCGGACGGACTGCTTGGGTCGCAGCCGCAGCCCGCTCGGACCGGTCCGGGCCGCGTCCGGCGCCGGGAGGTCGACGAGCCTGCCGACCCTGGGCGCGGCGCCGGCCGGCAGCCCGATCCACAGGTCCAGCCCGAGCGGCCGGGCGACCTCCTCGGCGAAGTACTGGCCCACCGTCCGGCCGCTGACCCGGCGCACCACCTCGCCGACCAGCCAGCCGAAGGTGTACGGGTGGTAGCCGTGCGCGGTGCCGGGTTCCCAGGCGGGCGCCTGCGCGGCGACTGCGGCGGCCGCGCGCTCCCAGGTGAGCACGTCCTCCAGCCGCAGCGGCACGTCCAGCGCGGGCACTCCGGCCTGGTGCGAGAGCAGCCAGGCCACCGGTATACGGCCCTTGCCGGCCGCCGCGAACTCCGGCCAGTACGAGGCCGCCGGGGCGTCCAGGTCGAGCAGGCCGCGTTCGGCCAGGAGCAGCGCGGTGGTCGCGGTCAGGCCCTTGGTGACCGAGCGCAGCACCTGCGCGGTGTCCGCCGTCCACGGCACCGCGGGCGCCGGCCGGCCGCCGACCTCGGGCCGGGCGTCACCGCCCCACAGGTCGACCACCTTGCGGCCGCGCACGTACAGCGCGAAGGCCGCACCGAGCTCGCCGTAGTCGGCGAAGTTCCGCGCGAAGGCCGCCCGTACGGGCTCGAACCCCTCGGCCGTCTCGCCCCAGATCTCCACCACCGCGTGCCGCCCTCGACCAGTTCCGTTGCTTCTCGTGCCACTCGGGTTCGTTCTCGATCTCCTTCGATCGAATCCGTTCGATCCGAGCCCCGAAACCCTAACCTGTCCCTCATGACCAACCCTGCCGAGGAACTGCTGGACATCGTCGACGAGCACGACCGCGTGATCGGGACCGCCCTGCGCGGCGAGGTGTACCGGCGCGGGCTCACCCACCGCTGCGTCTTCATCCTGGTCCGCGACCCGGCCGGGCGGATCTTCGTCCACCGCCGCACCGACACCAAGCTCTTCGCCCCCGGCGCGTACGACATGTTCGTCGGCGGCGTGGTCGGCTCCGGCGAGACCTACGCCGAGGCCGCCGTCCGCGAGGCCGAGGAGGAGCTCGGCGTGCACGGCATCGCCCCGCGCCCCCTGTTCAAGTTCCTCTTCGAGCAGGACCGGCTCTCCTGGTGGTGCGACATGTACGAGGCCGAGTGGGACGGCCCGGTCTCCCCCCAGGAGTCCGAGGTCGCCTGGCACACCTGGCTCACCCCCGCCGAACTCGCCGACCGCCTCACCCGCGACTCCTTCGTCCCCGACGGGCGCGAGGCCTACCGCCGCTACCTGGACCTCCGGTCCGCGTAGCGCCGCCACGACCTCGGCGTTCGGGCCCGGTGCGCGGGCCGGAGAGCAGTGGGCCCCTGTCTCCACCACAGGGCCCTCGACGAACTAGGGTGGCGCGCATGGCCTCCCGTACGCCGTCACCGACGGCCGATCGCGCAGCACGGACCTCCGCCTCCGCCCGGGCGGCGGGCGAGCGGCCGCGTCGGCGGCTGAGCGTGGACGAGCGGCGGGAGCAGCTGATCGCCGTGGCGCTGGAACTGTTCAGCCGGCGGCCGCCGGAGGAAGTGTCGATCGACGACATCGCCGCCGCCGCGGGGGCCTCCCGGCCCCTGGTGTACCACTACTTCCCCGGCAAGCAGGCGCTGTACGAGGAGTCGCTGCGGCGGGCCGGGCAGGAGCTGTCGGCCCGGTTCGAGGAGCCCGTGGACGGGCCGCTGTCGGAGCGGCTCCACCGGGTGATGGGCCGCTACCTGGACTTCGTGCAGAGCCACGGGCCGGGCTTCGCCGCGCTGCTGCGCGGCGGCTCGGTTGCGGCCAGCGCGGGCACCTCGGCGGTGATCGACGACGTGCGCAGGGCCGCACAGGAGCAGATCCTGGCCCACCTGGCGCTCCCCGAGCCGAGCGCCGGACTGCGGCTGACCGTCCGGGCCTGGATCGCCAACGCCGAGATCACCTCGCTGGAGTGGCTGGTCGAGCGCTCGGTGCCGCTGGAGGAGCTCCAGCTGCACCTGGTGCAGGAGTTCGTCGCCTCGCTCACCCTCACCGCCGCCCGCGAACCGGCCCTCGCCGCCGAACTGGCCTCCTTCTTCGCCGACGAACGCCCGGACGGCCCGACCGGGCGCCTGGTGCGGGACCTCGCGGGGCTGTTCGCCGTGCCGGGGATCGTCGAGGCGGTCACCGCACTCGCCGCCGGCACCCCCGAGGACGGGTCCGCGCAGGCCACCGGCACCACCACCGAGTGATCATCGGGTCATCCTGCGGTTCGGTCCGGACGGCGGGCTCTGATAGGAATGAGCCGGGATCTGACGACCCGCCGCCGCGGCGGGCCCGGTCCCACCCGAAACACCGACGGCAGACGGAGCAGAGCGGGGGGCTCACCAGGTGACCCAGGACGTGCAGTTCAGCGTGGAGGCCAATCCCTTCGCGGCGGCGGAGCAGGTCTGCGCGACCCTCGGCACCCTCACCGACGCCCTCTTCGACGAGCGCACCTCGCGCCACCCGGCGGCCTCGCTGAGCGCCCCGCGGGCGGCCGAACACCCCGCCGCCGAAACGCTGTTCGGCCTGCCCCTGGCCCCCAACGGCCCGGTGCACACCGCCCTCGACCGGCTCGGCACGGTGACCACCGCCGGCACCGCCCGGCCGGGCACCGGTGCACGGCTCACCGACCGGGTGGTCACCGCGCTCCAGGCCCGGTACGGCGGCGGCGCGGTGCGCGGTGCCATCGCCGACCGGGGCACCACCTCGGCCGCGCTGTTCCAGCTCCCGGTCACCGGCGAGTTCGCCGACGCCAAGCTGCGCCCGCCGTTCGCCCCCGCGCTGGCCGCGCTGGCGGCCGGGCAGCAGACCCGGCAACCGGTCGAACTGCCCACCGGCGCGGGCGCCGAGGTCCGGCTGGTCGTGCCGCCCGGCTTCCACGCGCTGACCTCCCCGGGCGGCCCGCCCGGCGTCTCCGCCCGTGCGGTGCCCCCGCTGCCGGCACTGCCCGACGGCACGCACCGGCCCGGCGACACGGACCGGACGGGCGGTACGGACCGGACGGGCGGTACGGACCCGGCCACCGTGGCGGCCGCCGACGAACTGGCCCGGCACCTGGCGGAGGTCGCCGAGGAACTGTTCAGCGCCACCGGCCCGGAGCCGCGGCGCGACTTCGCGGTGATCTCCGCCACTCTGGCCGACCTGATCCGCGACGCCGGCGTCGTCTACGCCGGCGTCTGCGCCCTGGAACTGGACGACCGCACCTCGGACGCCGCCCTCGTCGTCTCGCTCGCCCGGCACCCGCTGCCGATCACCGCGCTCGCCACCGAACTGGCCACCGTCCGGCGGCACGCCGAGGTGTGGACCGTCCTGCTGCCGGCCGGACCGGCCGCCGTCCTGGTCGAGGGCCGGACCGCCCCGGTGCCCGGCCCGCTGGCCGCCGACGGGCAGCGGCGCTGGGTGGTCACCTCGGCCGTCCAGGCCTTCGTTCCGCTGCCGGACGGCGGGACGGTGCTGTGCGCCCAGCTGTCCACGGCGCGGCCGGAGGACTGGGAGCTGTACACGGAGGCGTTCGCGGAGCTGCTGAAGAGCGTCCAGTTCGGCTGGGACGGCGTTCCGGCCGCGATGAACGGCGTTCCGGTCCAGGCTCCCGCTCCGGTCCGGACACCCGCCCCGGCGCAGGCCCCTGCTCCGGCTCAGGTTCCGGATCAAGCCCCCGCTGCCGCTGCCGTCGCTGCCGCCGTCGAGAAGGAGGCGGAGGAGAAGCCGGTGCACCTGCGCGGCACACCGGTACGGGTACCTCCCGCGGACTTCAACCCCTTCGCGCCCGTCGCGGAGGTCCCCTCCTCCGGTGCGGAGGACACGGCGCCGGATGCCGAGGACCGCCCGAAGGGCACGCCGGTGATGGTCCCGCCGGCCGACTTCAACCCCTTCTCCATGGAGGGCATCCCGGACGCGCCGGGCGACGTGCCCGCGGCCCGGCCCGCGGGCGCCGCTCCGGTCGCCGACCCGTTCGGGACCACGGTCACGACCGAGCAGAAGGCCGATCCGTTCGGCACCACCCTCCCCTCGCAGGGCCCTGCCGTCCCGCCGCCGCCCTCGACCCCGCCCGTCGTCCCGGCCCAGGCCCCGCCCGTCGCAGTGGAAGCGGCGGCACAGGAATCGGAGCAGCCCGGGGACGAGGAGGAGGCGGGTCCGCGCAAGGGCACACCGGTGATGGTCCCGCCGCCGGACTTCAACCCCTTCTCCATGGAGGGCATCCCGGCCCTGCCGACGGACGAACCGGAGCCGGTAGCCGCGGTCGGCGCCGAGCCGGAGAACCGCCCGTTCGGCTGAGCCGGAGGCGCGGCGAGCCGCCGCGCGGTGACACGGCGAACGGATGACGGCCGACACTCGACAGTCGACAGATTTCAGATTTCAGCGAACGAAATCTGAAATCTGTTACCTGTCAGCTGTCATCCGTTACCCGCTCCCGGCCCCTCTCCCCCCGGCGCCAACTCCCCTGCCGCGAGCGCCGTCGGAGGTCGGCCGCGATCCGCTCCGCCATCAACCGCCGCACACCGCCGACGGGTTCACCCACGCTCCGGGCGCATCTGCTCCGCCCCGGCCGGACCGGCTTCGGCGCTCAGCCCGCCCGCCGGGCCAGGTGCACCACGTCCGGCACCCCCCGGGCGACCGGGACCTCGTGCGACACCACGTCCGAGAAGCCCACCGCCCGCAGCGCGTCCTCGAAGGCTTGCGAAGGCTGCGCACTCCACACGGCCAGCACCCCGCCGGGCCGCAACCGGTGCCACAGCACCGTCAGCCCGTCCGCGCCGTACAGCCCGTCGTTGGACTCGGTGACGGTCCAGTCCGGCCCGTTGTCGATGTCGAGGCACAGCGCGTCGTAGCGCTCGCCGTCCGCCGCCGCGAGGTACTCCAGCAGGTCGGTGTGGAGAACCTCGACCCGCTCGTCGTCCAGTGCTCCGCCCGAGAAGGCGCCGAGCGGGCCGGTCCGGTGCCAGTCGATGATCGCGGACTCCCGCTCGACGATGGCGATCCGCCCCCAGCGCGGCTCGGCCGCCGCGTACGCCAGCGAGAATCCGACCCCGAGGCCCCCGATCAGCACCGACGGCCGCTCGACCGGGCCGCCGCCCGTACGGTCCAGCTCGTCCAGGGCCGTCTGGATCAGCAGCCGCTCCGAGCGCCCGTCGGCGGTGTCCATCAGGAAGCAGCCGTTGGCGATGATCTCGAAGTCCCGACCGCGTTGCCGGAGCACCACCTCACCGTACGGGCCCTCCCGCCGGTCGAGCGTGACGACGGCCTCGCGGCCGTCGCGTTCGGGCAGTGCTGTGGTCATCCGTCCTCCTTGGCGGACTCGGGTGAACTCGGGTGAACTCGGCCGCACCACCGCCCTGGTACCGGCGGGCCGGGTGGGCTTGCGCCCGACAATAGCCGAGTCCGCACCCGGGTCCGTCAGGTCGTGACCAGCACCCCCGCGTACGAGACTCCCGCGACGACCACCCAGGATCCGAGCCCGAGCAGTGCGATCCGCCCGCCGGTGCGGGCCATGGTCGGCAGGTGCACCGCACTGCCGAGACCGAACAACGCGGCGGCCAGCAGCAGTTCCTGGGCGTCCGAGGCCAGGCCGAGCGCCCGCTCGGGCAGCACCCCGGTGGTCCGCAGGACGATCATCGCGAGGAACCCCGCCACGAACAGCGGCACGATCGGCGGGCGGTTGCCGGCCTTCACCGACTTCTCACCCGACTTCTCACCCGGCTTCCCGCCCACCTCGCCCTCCGCCGGAGCCCCCGCCGCCGACGTCACCGCCGCCGAAGCCCCGGCCGAAACCCCCGCCGCGACCTTCACCGAAGCCACCCGCGCCATCCGCGCCGCCCGCAGGTTCCGCCGCACCATGACGGCCACCCCCGCGACCAGCGGCGCCAGCAGCACCACGCGCATCAGCTTGACCAGCACCGCCTCCCGCAGCGCCCCGGCCCCACTGGTCTGCGCGGTGGCGACCACCTGCCCGACGTCGTGCACGCTCGCCCCGACCCAGCGCCCGAACTCCAGCTCGTCGAGCCCGAGCGGATGCTGGAGCAGCGGGAGCACGACGATCGCCAGCGTCCCGCACAGGGTGACCAGCGCCACCGAGGCCGCGACGTCCTCCTCCTCGCTGCCCGCCGCCTGGCTGACCGCGCCGATCGCCGAGGCCCCGCAGATCGAGTACCCGGTGGCGACCAGCAGCGGCTGGTCACCGGGCAGGCCGAGCCGCCGGCCCAGCCAGAGCGTGCCCGCGAAGGTGGCCGCGACCACGGCCAGCACCATGGCCACCGTGGCCCAGCCGAGGCCGAGCACGTCGTCCAGGCTGAGCTTGAGCCCGAGCAGCACGATCCCGAGCCGCATCAGCCGCTTCCCGGCCGTGGACAGCCCCGGCCGGGCTATCCCGCGGACCACCGGGCGCACCCCGGGCAGGTGGGCCGCCGCCATGCCGAGCACGACGGCGGCGGTGAGCTTGGGCACGGCCGGCACCAGCGCGTGGACGCCCAGCGCGGCGGCCACCCCGAGGGCGGCGAGCAGCAGCCCGGGGGCGTCCCCGCGCATCGGGGGCAACGAGCGGGTGCGGGCGGCGCGGTGCCGGAGGGTCAGTGCCACGCCGGGATCACTGCTGCCCGTCGGCGGGCATCCGGTAGACCCGCCGGATGCTGGTGCCGAGCCGGGAGACGTCCGCACCGTAGACGTGGATGGAGATCGCCGTGCTGCTACAGGAGTTGCGCACCAGGTGGATGTCGCCGGGCGGGGCGAAGGCGGCGACGGTACCGGCCGGGCCGGCCACGTGCTCGGTCTCGACCAGCCGGGCGGTGGGGCCGCCGGAGACCAGCCGGTAGCGGGTCTCGCTCTCCTGGCCCTGGTGGACGCCGGCCACGCACCAGGAGACGTGGTCGTGGATCGGGGTCTGCTGACCGGGCAGCCAGACCAGGGCGACGACGGAGAAGCTGCCGTCCTCCTCGGCGTGCAGGACGTGCTGGCGGTAGCGCTGCGGGTCGCCCTCGCGGTGGGCGGGGGCGAGCAGCGCGTCGGGGCCGTCCGGGTCGGCGTGCAGGTGCGGGGCGAGTCGCTCGCCGACCAGGTAGGCGGTGAGCTCCGGCGGGAGTCCGCGGTCCACGACGGCGCGGATCTCACTGATCAGCGCGGTCATCCGCTCGGTGAGTCGGTCGCTGCCGACCGTGGCTGAGGGAGTCATCCCAGCAGGTTCGGCCCTGCCGACCTATCACGTCCAAGGAGGGTTCGTAAGGAACCTCCCCACTAACGCTTATATGTCAGCGGGCAGCAGCTCACCGGTTACCTACTGCCGGCTACCTGCTTCCGGTCGCCGCCGGGAGTCGTCACCCGGTTCGGCGCTCAGCACCCGACCCGACTCGCCGCCGCCTGCCGCAGGTGGTCCAGCACCAGCCCGGTGGCCGGGATCCGGCGGTGCTCGCGCAGCACGTACGCGCTCACCTGCCGCCGCAGGTGCGGTTCGACGGCCCGCCCGGTGACCTTGCGGTGGCACATGAAGGAGAGCACCAGTGCCGGCATCAGCGCGATCCCGACCCCGGCGGCGACGAGCGACTGCACCGCGAGGTTGTCGTCGGTGGAGAACACGATGTCCGGCGCGAACCCCTCCTCCGCGCAGACGTGCAGCAGGTTGGCCCGGCAGCGCGGACAGCCGGCGATCCAGCGTTCGCCGCCGAGGTCGGCCAGCCGTACGGCGTGCCGGCGGCCGAGCGGGTGCCCGACCGGCAGCAGCACCGTGAGCAGGTCCTCCATCAGCGGGATCTCGTCCACGCCCTCCGGCACCTCGGTGGCCACGCCGGGGTAACGGAAGGCCAGCGCGATGTCGCACTCCCCGCGCAGCAGCCGCTGGACGGAGTCCGGCGGCTCGGCCTCCAGCAGTTCGACCCGCACGCCGGGGTGCTCGGCCAGCAGCCGGGCCATCGCCTCGGGTATCAGGGTGGCGTTGGCGCTGGGGAAGGCGCAGACCCGCACCCGTCCGGCGCGCAGCCGGGCGAGGGCGGCGAGCTGCTGCTGGGCGGCGGACATGCTGTCGAGGATCAGCTCGGCGTGCCGGGAGAGTGCCTCGCCGGCCTCGGTGAGCCGCAGTCCGCGCCCGGCCCGGGTGAAGAGCGGAACGCCGACGGTGCGTTCGAGCGCCTTCATCTGCTGGGTGATGGCGGGCTGGGTGTAGCCGAGCTCGCGGGCGGCCGCCGAGTAGGAACCGGCCCGGACGACCTCGTGGAACGTCCTGATGTGCCGCGAATCGAACACCGGCTCCATGATCCCTCCCGCCCACCCGTTCTCGACAGCCCCGCTCCGGCCCCGCCCGGACCGTGCTCGGACCGCGCCCGGGCCTCGCCCGGACGCCCGAGAATCATAAGAGGAATTTGGAGGTATCGACCCCAACCCCACCCGTACCTATGGTTCAGCCCCGAACCAAGCTCCTCACTGCTGCGCCGACGGCGGCAGCCCCATCGCCACCTCGGCCTTGACCACCGGTGCCCCGCCGCGCACGCCCGGGCTGCGCCGGCTGCGCCGTTCCACGAAGCGGGCGAGCCAGGAGAGCAGCAGACACATGCCGATGTAGATCGGTGCGATCACCATCACCACCGGGATGAACGGCAGGTCGTAGTCCAGGTTGGTGGCGATCAGCTTGCCCGCGTGCAGGAACTCCTCGTAGGTGATCAGGAAGCCCAGCGAGGTGTCCTTGAGGGCGACCACCAGCTGGCTGATGATGGCCGGCAGCATCGCCCGGTTGGCCTGCGGCACCAGGACGTACGACATCACCTGGGTCTTGCGCATGCCCAGTGCGTACGCCGCCTCCCGCTGGCCCTTGGGCACGGCGAGCACGCCGGCCCGGAACACCTCGGCCAGCACCGAGCCGTTGTAGAGCACCAGCCCGGTCACCAGCGCCCAGAGCGGCTGCACCTTGAGCGCGACGAAGACGAAGAAGATCATCACCAGCACCGGCATGGCCCGGAAGAACTCCACCACCAGCGTGGAGAGCCAGCGCACCACCCGGTGGTCGGAGAGCCGCCCGGCCGCGAACAGCGCGCCGAAGGGCAGCGCGAACAGCACCGTCCAGCCGAAGGCCTTGAGGGTGTTGCCGAGCCCGCGCAGCAGCAGTTCCTGCACGCCCCGGTACTCGAACGGCTGCCACTTGGCGTACGTGAACTGGTTGGTGTGGAACAGCATGTAGATCACCCAGCCGATCAGCGCCGCGATCAGCAGCAGCGCGATCCCGCCGTACAGCCGGTGCCGGGCGAGCGCCTTCGGGCCGGGGATGTCGTACAGCGCCGAGGATTCAACGGTCATCGGGACACCGCCACTCGTCGTTCCAGCAGGTTGAAGACGGCGCTGATGGCCAGAGTGATGATCAGGTATCCGACGGCGATCCAGACGAAGGTCCAGACGATGCTGTAGCCCAGCTCGTTGATGGTCCGGTAGGTGCCCAGCAGTTCGGTGACGCTGAACGAGCCGGCGATCGCCGTGTTCTTGGCCAGCGCGATCATCACACTGCCGAGCGGCGCCACCACCGAGCGGTACGCCTGCGGCAGCACCACCAGGCTCATCGTCTGCCCGAAGCTCATGCCCAGGCTGCGGGCCGCCTCGCCCTGCCCGGTCGGCACCGTGTTGATGCCCGACCGCATCGACTCGCAGACGAAGGCCGAGGTGTAGCAGCCCAGCGCGAGCACCGCGAAGGTGTAGAAGGGCAGGGTGATGTTGAACCGGGGCAGGCCCAGCACCACGATGAAGAACAGCAGCGTCAGCGGCGTGTTGCGCAGCAAGGTCACCCACACCGTCCCGAACACCCGCAGCGGCTTGACCGGCGAGACCCGGAAGCCCGCGATCAGCACGCCCAGCACCAGCGACAGCACGGCGCTCACCGCGAACAGCGAGAGCGTGCCGAGGAACCCCTCCCAGTAGGTCGACCAGTTGTCGATCAGCGTTTTCACGGCGCGGCCCTCTCAGTACCGGTCGATCTGCGGCGGGGTGGGCGCCGGCTCCCCGGAGAGGCCGAGGGTCGCCTCGAAGGCCCTCTGCCAGTCGCCGTTCTGGATGTGGTGCTCCAGCGCGTCGTTGATCGCGCCGCGCAGCACGGTGTCCTCCTTCGGCACCCCGATCCCGTACGGCTCGGTCGAGAACAGCGGGCCGACCACCTTGAGCTCGTCCGGCACCTTGGCCGCGTACCCGAGCAGGATCGCGTTGTCCGTGGTCACCGCGTCGACCTGGTTGGTGATCAGGTTGTCCACGCAGGCCGAATAGGTGTCGTAGCCGATCAGCTCGGCCTTCGGGTACTTCGACTGGATCCGCTGGTACGGCGTCGATCCGGCCGCCGAGCAGACCTTCTTGCCGTCCAGGTCCTCCGGGCCGTGGATGGTGTCGTTGTTCTTGCGCACCAGCAGCGACTGCCCGGCGATGAAGTACGGGCCGGCGAAGCCGACCAGCTTCTTCCGGTTGTCGTTGATGGTGTAGGTGCCGACGTAGTAGTCCACCTGGCCGTTCTGCAGGGCGGTCTCGCGGTTGGCCGAGGCGATGGTCTTGAACTGGATCCGGTCCGGCGGGAAGCCCAGCGAGGCGCCGACCATCTTGGCGATCTCGATGTCGAAGCCGGAGTACTCGCCGGTGGCCGGGTTCTTCTGGCCCAGGTACGGCTGGTCCTCCTTGGCGCCGACCACCAGGTGGCCCCGGCTGCGGGCGGCGTCCAGGGTCGGCGAGCCGGTGATCGCGGAGGCGTCCTGGACCTGGTAGCTGGGCAGGGCGCTGGGCTGCGGGCCCTTGGGCGGCGGGGTCCCGGGCTTTCCGCAGCCGGCCGCCAGCGCGGCGAGCAGCAGGGCGACGGCGAGCACGCGCCTGCCCGCCCGTGCGGCGGGCCGCACCCCGGGCCGCGCGACCGGCCTCTCCGCGGGCCGAGCCCCGGGCGTCGTCTCACGGTTCACGGCGCCGCCTCAGTGCTTCAGGATCTTGGACAGGAAGTCCCGGGCGCGATCGCTCTCAGGGGCGCTGAAGAAGTCCTCCGGGGCGCGGTCCTCGACGATCCGGCCGTCGGCCATGAACACCACCCGGTTCGCGGAGGCCCGGGCGAAGCCCATCTCGTGGGTGACCACGATCATCGTCATGCCCTCGCTCGCGAGCTGGCGCATGACGTCCAGCACCTCGTTGATCATCTCGGGGTCGAGCGCCGAGGTGGGCTCGTCGAACAGCAGGGCCTTCGGGTCCATGGCCAGCGCGCGGGCGATCGCGACCCGCTGCTGCTGCCCTCCGGAGAGCTGCGCCGGGTACTTGGCGGCCTGGTCGGCGAGGCCCACCCGCTCCAGCAGCGCGTGGGACTTGGCGTCCGCCTCGGCCCTGGGCCGGCCGCGGACCTTGATCTGCGCGAGCGAGACGTTCTGCAGCACGGTCTTGTGCGCGAAGAGGTTGAAGGACTGGAACACCATGCCGACCTCGGCGCGCAGCCTGGCCAGGCCCTTGCCCTCCTCGGGCAGCGGGTGGCCGTCGATCAGGATGGTGCCGACCTCGATCGGCTCCAGCCGGTTGATCGCCCGGCAGAGGGTCGACTTGCCGGAGCCGGACGGGCCGATGACCACGACCACCTCGCCGCGCCCGACCGTCAGCTCGATGTCCTGCAGGACGTGCAGGTCCCCGAAGTGCTTGTTGACCCCGCGCATCTCGATCAGCGGGGTGAAGGCCGAGGCGCCGGCCGGCGCCGGCCCGGGGGCCGCGGTCACCTGTTGCGCCGTCCCTTCAGCAGCCAGCCCAGCGCGACGCCCGCGATCAGCGTGGCCAGCAGCGCGATCCAGAGCGGCGCGGTGACGGTGAAGACCCAGAACTGGATCTGGACCCTGTCGAGGTTGGCGAACAGGAACCACACGGCGAGGACGACGATGACGCCGATCCCGATGTAGCGCGTGGGGATGCCGCCGATCTCACCGCGCGGGGAACGGGATGGTCCGTCTGAAATCTTGGTCACCGGAGCAGTCTGCGGGCCGGGCGGCCGATTTGCCCGGTTACGCGCTCTTCCGGGCCAGGGAGTAACCCGTACGGGGCAATCAGGCCCCGTACGGGTTTGAGTCCGCTCCGGCCCGACTCCGGCCCGTTCCGGTCCGGCCGCCCGGCCGGACCGGAGCCCGCTACCGCTCGTCCCGCCAGGACCGCCAGAGCGCCGCGTACGGACCGCCCGCCGCGACCAGCTCCGGGTGGCTGCCGTACTCGCTGATCCGCCCGCCCTCGACCACCGCGATCACGTCCGCGTCGTGCGCGGTGTGCAGCCGGTGGGCGATGGCGATGACCGTCCGCCCCTCCAGCACCCGGGACAGCGAGCGCTCCAGATGGCGGGCGGCCCGCGGGTCCAGCAGGGAGGTGGCCTCGTCCAGCACCAGGGTGTGCGGATCGGCCAGCACCAGCCGGGCCAGTGCCAGCTGCTGGGCCTGCGGCGGGGTCAGTGAGGTGCCGCCGGAGCCGACCTCGGTGTCCAGGGCGTCCGGCAGGGCGTCCACCCAGGCCCCGGCGTCCACGGCGTCCAGCGCCGCCCGCAGCTCGGTGTCGTCCGCCCCGGGCGCGGCCAGCCGCAGGTTGTCCCGCAGGGTGCCGACGAAGACGTGGTGCTCCTGGTTCACCAGGGCGACCTCCGCGCGCACCCGCTCGGCCGGCATCCGCGCCAGCGCCGCCCCGCCGAGGGTCACGCTGCCGCGGCCGGGGGCGTAGATCCCGGCCAGCAGCCGGCCGAGGGTGGACTTGCCCGCGCCGGACGGCCCGACCAGCGCGACCCGGCTGCCCGGGGGGACGTCCAGGCTGATCCCGTGCAGGACGTCGGCGCCCTCGCGGTACCCGAACCGGACGTCCTTCGCCTCGACCCGACGGCCGTCCGGCAGGACGGACTCGTCCCCCTCGTGCTCGGGCACCTCGCGCACGCCGACCAGCCGGGCCAGCGAGGCCTGGCCGATCTGGAGCTCGTCGTACCAGCGCAGGATCATGTCCACCGGGCCGGTCAGCATCTGCGCGTAGAGCACGCCGGTGGTCAACTGGCCCACGGTGATCCAGCCCTGGACGGTGAACAGCCCGCCGAACAGCATGGTGGCGAGCACCGCCAAGGTGTAGACCGCGTCGATGGTCGGGAACCAGACCGAGCGCAGCCACAGGGTGTACCGCTCCCAGGCCAACCACTCGCGCAGCTTGCGGTCGGTCAGCCGGACCCGCTGGTCCCCCAGCCGCAGCGCCTCCACCGTCCGCCCGGCGTCCACCGTCTCGGCCAGCACGTTGCTCACCGCCGCGTACCCGGCCGACTCGCTGCGGTAGGACTGCGGCGCGCGCCGGAAGTACCAGCGGGAGCTGACCAGCAGCAGCGGAAGCCCGATCAGCGAGGTCAGCGCGAGCAGTGGCGAGGTGACCAGCAGCGCGCCGAGCACCAGCAGCAACGACACCACGGCGACGGCGAGTTCGGGCACCGCCTCGCGCACCGACTTGTCCAGCCGGTCGATGTCGGTGGTGCCCCGGGAGACCAGGTCCCCGGTACCGGCCCGCTCCAGCACGCCGGTCGGCAGGGCCACCGAGCGGACCAGGAAGTCCTCGCGCAGGTCGGCCAGCACCCGCTCGCCGAGCACCGCGCCGCGCATCCTCGACCAGCCGGTGAACGCCGCCTGCACCACGAGTGCCAGCAGGTACCAGGCGACCGCCACCGCGATGGTGGACCCGACGGTCCCGGTGGCCAGCGACTCGACCAGGCGCCCGAGCACCCAGGGCCCGACCAGCCCGGCCACGGTGGCCACGGAGTGCAGCGACACCACCGCGGAGAACCCGGCGCGGTGCCGCCGCGCGAGCAGCAGCAGGTACCCGCGCACCGCGGCCGGGGAGCCGACCGGCAGGGTGGCGGCCGGCTCCTGTTCCTCCTGGAACGGAGGCTTCATGACGTGCTCCTCGCGTGCGTAGCAGGGAAGTTGACGATGTTCCTCATACGGCCTCACCCACCGGAGCGGCCGCCTCCTCGCCGCGGGTGACCACGGCCCGGTAGGCCGACTCGGTGCGCATCAGCTCGCGGTGCGGCCCGGCCGCGACGACCCGGCCCTCCTGCAGCAGCACCACCCGGTCCGCCCGGTCGAGCAGCAGCGGGCTGGTCGCGAACACCACGGTGGTGCGGCCCGCCCGGGTGTCCCGCAGCCCGGAGGCGATCCTCGATTCGGTGTGGGCGTCCACCGCGCTGGTGGGCTCGTCCAGCACCAGCACCGGCGGGTCCGCCAGCAGGGCGCGGGCCAGGGCGAGCCGTTGGCGCTGCCCGCCGGAGAGCGAGCGTCCGCGCTCGGTGATCCGGGCGCGCATCGGGTCTCCCCCGCACTCCGGCGAACCCTCCGCCAGGGCCGTCAGCACGTCCTCCGACCGGGCCGCCGCCAGGGCCGCGGCGGCCGTGACCCGCCCCGAGGAGGGGATGTCGAAGAGCTCGGCCAGCGTGCCGGAGAGCAGTACCGGCTCCTTGTCGTGGACCAGCACCGCCGCCCTGGCCTCGGCCAGCGGCACCGCGTCCAGCTCCGTGCCGCCGAGCCGCACCGGGGCCTGCGCCCGCTCGCCCTCGGCCGGCGGGACGTGGCCGCCGAGCCGCTCGGCCAGCGCCCCCGCGAAGTCCGGGTCCCCGCAGACCACCGCGGTCAGCTCGCCGGCCCGCGCCGTCAGCCCGCTCGTCGGGTCGTGCAGGTCGGCCTTGTCCGGCCGGACCAGTGAGGCATCGGCCGTGCCGGTCGTCCGGCCGAGCGAGAGCACCCGGACGGTGCGCGCGGCGGAGACCCGGGCCACGCTCCACGCGTGCGCCGCCTCGCCCAGGATGCGCAGCGGGGCGGCCAGGAAGGCCGTGGCGCCGTAGACCGCGATCAGGGTGCCGACGGCGAGCTCGCCGGAGGCCACCAGCCGGGCGCCGTACCAGGTGACGCCGACCACGAACAGGCCTGGCAGCAAGACCTGTTGAGCCTGCATCAGCGACTGGATCCGGGCCGAGCGGACGGCCGCGGCCCGGACCTTCTGGGAGGCGGCCCGGTACCGCTCCAGGAACAGCTCCTCGCCGCCGATGCCGCGCAGCACCCGCAGCCCGGCGACGGTGTCGGCCGCCAGCTCGGTGGCCTTGCCGCCGAGGGTGCGCTGCTGCTCGTAGCGCCGCTCGAACGGCCCGATCAGCGGCCAGACGGAGGCCGCCAGCACCGGGACGCCGAGCAGCACCCCGGCCCCGAGCACCGGATCGACCAGCAGCACCGCCACGCTGACGGCCAACCAGACGATCACCGCCGACCGGACCCGGGCGACCAGTTCGACGTACCAGCCGATCCGCTCGACGTCCCCGCTGCCGACCGCGACGACCTCTCCGGTGGCGATCCGGCGGGACAGCCCGGCCCCGAGGCGCGAGGCCTGCCGGGACACCAACTGCCGTACGTGGGTGGCCGCGTGGATCCAGTTCCAGACCGCCTGGCGGTGCACCAGCACGGCGCCGAGCGCGGCACCCGCACCGAGCAGCAGCAGGATCCCGCCGGCCCGCCAGATCCCGCCGGCGTCGCCGTCCACGGCGGCCTGCACGCCGAACCCGAGCGGTATCGGCAGGGCGGCCCGGCACCCCAGCTCGATCAGCGACCAGAGGGTGGCGAGCACCTGCCCGCGCCGCTGGCGGCGCTGCAGCCAGCGCAGGAAGGCCGGGGGTGAGGAGAGGTCGGGACTGCCGGGATCGGCCAGCGGCAGGGGGGTGAGCAGCATGACACTCCGATACGAGCGGTGCGCGGCCACGAGCGCACAGGGGTTCGGGAGAGCTACAGGAGTTCGAGGAGCGGCGCGCACGGAGCACCGGGGTGACGTGCGCGCAGTGCGGACGGCGGCCCTACGGCGGGCGGCCCGACGAGGAGCGGCCCGAACCGGCAGGCGGATGACGCGCGGCACGGCAGCACGGCTGCGGCGCGACGTCGACGATGCGCCCGGAGCGGAGCCGGACGGGGTGGGATGGGCACGAAGGGCCCGAGAGTCAGGACGTCATGATCGGGAGCCTGCCAACCTCCGCGCGATCTGCGCAACGTGTTTTTCACCACGGCTTTTCGCCCCGGCCCGCGCGCTCCGCACCCCGGCCCCCGCGAGCCGGACCCACACGCCCCCCGCACGCCCCGCCGGGGCGGTCCCGACCCCGCCCCGGGTCGGCCGGCCCCTCGGCCAAACCCCCGCAAAGCTTCACCCAAGATTCGCCCGTTCGGCGGGAACAATCACACCGGGACGCCAGTTGCCCCCACTGGAACCACAGGACAATCAGGAGGGCACCCCTTCCCGTGAGCACCATCCCCACCGTCACCCTCAACGACGGCGCGCAGATCCCGCAGCTCGGCTTCGGCGTGTGGCAGGTCCCGGACGCCGAGGCCACCCCGGCCGTCCGCACCGCGATCGAGGCGGGCTACCGCTCCATCGACACCGCGGCCATCTACGAGAACGAGGCCGGCACCGGCGCGGCGATCGCCGAGGCCCTGGCGGGCGGCGTCGCCCGCGAGGACCTCTACGTCACCACCAAGCTGTGGAACTCGGGCACCCGCGACTGGTCCGGCGAGCAGGGCCGCGACGCGGTGCTGCGCGAGTTCGACGCCTCGCTGGCCAAGCTCGGCCTCGAATACCTCGACCTCTACCTGATCCACTGGCCGCGCCCGATGCACGGCGACAGCTACCTGAACATCTGGAAGGCCTTCGAGCAGCTGAAGGCGGACGGCCGGGTCAGGTCGATCGGCGTCTCCAACTTCGGCACCGAGCAGCTGAGCCGCCTGCTGGGCGAGGCCTCCGTCGCCCCGGCCCTGAACCAGGTCGAGCTGCACCCGTACTTCCCCCAGGCGGAGCTGCGCGCGTTCCACGCCGAGCACGGCATCGCCACCGAGGCCTGGAGCCCGCTGGGCCAGGGCAAGGACCTGCTCGCCGAGCCCGCCCTGGTGAAGACCGCCGAGAAGCACGGCCGCACGGTCGCCCAGGTGGTGCTGCGCTGGCACCTCCAGAGCGGCGTGATCGCCATCCCGAAGTCGGTCACCCCGTCCCGGATCCGCGAGAACCTGGACGTCGCCGGCTTCGAGCTGGACGCCGAGGACCTCGCGGCGATCGCCGCCGTGGCCACCGGCAAGCGGATCGGCCCGGACCCGCAGGAGTTCGACTGGAACTGACGCCCGGCCCGGGGGTCCGGCCCCCGGACACCCGGATCGCCTGACGGCCGTCATGCCGAAGACCGCCCGCTCCCGTGGGGGGAGCGGGCGGCCTCAGGTGTACCCCGATCCGTCAAAGTCCATGGCCATGGACCCTCAGCGTTTTGGCGAATCGTTTTGGCTACTGCGGCGAAGTCTTGACCTAGAGCCTGCCCGCCTTCGCGATGAGCGCGAGCGCGGCCTCGTGCTCGCTCTCCTCCAGCGGGGCCAGCAGCAGCCGCTGGACCTCGGCCACCCCGGCGGCCGAGCGGTGCAGCAGGTCCTGTCCCGCCGGTGAGAGCGAGAGCAGGTTGCGCCGCCCGTCCGAGGGGTCGCGCCGGCGCTGCACCAGGCCGCGGCGCACCAGTCGGCTGACCATCTCGGCCATCGTGGCCTTGTCCAGCGAGGCCAGCTCGCCGACCGTGCGCTGGTCGGCGCCCGGTTCCAGTTCCAGCGCGTCCAGCACCGCGTACTGCGGAGCCGTCAGCTCGGCGCCCACGTGCTCCGACCAGAGCTTGGTGTGCACCTGCTGGCTCACCCTGATCAGGTAGCCGATCGCCCGCTGGGCGTCCAGTATCGGCCGCGCGTCGGTGATGACGGCGACCGCCGCGGGCTCCAGCCTGGCTATCTTGGCCATCACCCGGACGATCTCGACCTGTTCCTCCGCAGAGAGCGGCTCGAACAGGACGCGCTGAACGCGGACCACACCACCGGTGGCCTCGCGCACCGCCTGGGCACCGCTCTGCGAGAGCGCCAACAGTTTGCGCCGGCCGTCGGCCGGGTCGCGCCTGCGCAGCACCAGGCCGCGGCGGACCAGCCGCGCGACCATCTCCGCCATCGTGGCCTTGTCGAGCGAGGCCCGCTCGCCGACCGTCCGCTGGTCCGCACCCGGTTCCAGGGCCAGGACCAGCAGCACGGCGAACTGCGGAGCCGTGAGATCGGCTCCGACGTGTTCGGACCACAAACGGGTGTGGACCTGCTGTGCAACGCGAATGAGGTGTCCGGGCGACTGCTGCAGTCGCGCAGACACGCGGGTTGTCGGGATCTCCCCCAGCACCATGTATCCGTCCCGATGTCACACCCGGTGTGTGTGGGACACCCGGGTGGGGCAGTAACGGCGAGTGGGCGTCCAGCTATGAGGGAGGGCGCTCCAGCCGTGCAGCCGGTGGCTGCTGGCGGACACTATACAAACGGCGGGCCCTTGCTGGCAGGCAGGGGCGGATAGTAGACGCAGGTTCGGCAACATTGGCATATTTACGGACTGCGAACGGCTTGCAGTAACTCGTTCTCAGCAGAAAGCCGACCGGTCGGTCCTTACCCACCGTCACCTGCGTCTCTCCACCCTGGCCGCCCTCCCTACCCGCCGGTAGGGTGTGGCCACCCTCTCCGGGGGCTCTCCCCGGGAGGCAACCCCGAGAGAGACGAGACCGAGCATGACCGAGCAGAGCACCGCCCCCCGGGTCGCCGTCGTCACCGGCGCCGCCCGCGGCCTGGGCGCCGCCACCGCCGTCCGGCTGGCCGCCGACGGCTACGCGGTCGCCGTCCTGGACCTCGACGAGGCGGCCGGCAAGGAGACCGTCGACCGGATCACCGCCGCCGGCGGCAGGGCGCTGGCCGTCGGCGCCGACGTCTCGGACGCCGAGCAGGTCCAGGCCGCCGTCGACCGGGTGGCCGCCGAGCTCGGCACCCCGGTCGTCCTGGTGAACAACGCGGGCGTACTCCGCGACAACCTGCTCTTCAAGATGTCCGAGTCCGACTGGGACACGGTCATCAACGTTCACCTCCGCGGCGCCTTCCTGATGACCCGCGCCGTGCAGAAGCACATGGTCGACGCCGGTTTCGGCCGCATCGTCAACCTGTCCTCCTCCTCGGCCCAGGGCAACCGCGGCCAGGCCAACTACTCGGCCGCCAAGGCGGGGCTCCAGGGCTTCACCAAGACTTTGGCCATTGAGCTGGGCAAGTTCGGCATCACGGCCAACGCGGTCGCCCCCGGCTTTATCGCCACGGACATGACAGCAGCCACCGCCGCCCGGGTCGGCATGGACTTCGAAGACTTCAAGCGGGCCGCGGCCTCGCAGATCCCGGTCCAGCGGGTCGGCGAGCCTGAGGACGTCGCCCACACCATCTCCTTCCTCGCGAGCGAGGGCGCCGGCTTCGTCTCCGGCCAGGTGATCTACGTCGCGGGCGGCCCCCTCGACTGAGCACGGAACCTACACAGGGTTACCACGGAGTGGGAAGCCGGTCGCACCGGCCTCCCACTCCTCCTGCTTTACCGGGGCTTTTGCAGAATCATTCGACGACCACACGGACTTTCGATCCTGGAATAGTGGAAATCACCCCCCGAGCCAGCCCCGATCGACCCAATTGTCGATTTCCCGGGAAAATGACAATTACCACCGGAATAGCCCTGTCCGGCTGGGTAAGGTCACCCCGTGCAATCCAGAAGTACCCCCGCTCCCATTCCGCGCCAGAGGCCGGAGCGCCGCACCGCCGAACCCGACCGCCGGGAACGCCCCACCACCCCGGGACACCCCCTCCCCCCGGCCGGCCCCGGCCCCGGTGAACCCGGCTGGCCCCCGATGAGCCGACGGCAGGCCGCCCTGCTCGCCGTCACCCTCGCCGGCTACCTGCTGGTACTGGCCGGGGTCCTGCTCAACACCGAGCTGGTCGACCTCGACTGGTCGGTCCGACTGCTGCGCCCCTACGAGCGGTGGCCCCGGCTGGAGCCGCTGCTCGACACCTGGGTGGTCGCCGGGCAACGCGGGCCCTCGGCGATCGCCGCCTTCTGCTGGCTCGGCTGGCGGGCCCACCGCCTCGGCCGGCTGCGCCCGCTGCTGGTCATGGGCATCGCGCTGCTGTTGCTCAACGTCACCGTCGGCGCGGTCAAGATCGTCACCGGCCGGCTCGGCCCGCACTACGCCCAGTACGTCGGCTCGCCCGAGCTCTTCTCCGGCGGCACCATCTTCCCCTCCGGCCACACCGCCAACGCGGTGGTCACGTGGGGGGTGCTCGCCTACCTCGCCGTCCGCTGGCGGCGCACCGGCGCGCTGATCGCCGCCGCCACCGCCTGCTCGATCGGCCTGACCACGGTCTACCTGGGCACCCACTGGGTCACCGACGTCCTGGCCGGCTGGGCCGCCGGACTGCTCGTCCTGCTCTCGCTGCCACTGCTGGAGCCCCTGGTCGCCACCGCCGAACAGCGGCTCCGCCGGCGCTTCGCCCGCCGGCACCTGCCCTGCTGAACCCGAGCCACGCCCGACCCGAACCGCACCCGAGCCACGGCGAACCCGACCCGCACCAGGTCCGCACCGAAGCCGAAGCCGAACCCCGAATGCCGAAGCCGGACCCGGCCCCCGAGCCGACGGAACGGGCCGGACCTACCCCTCCCAGCTGCGCTCGACCACACCGTTGCGCACCGCGAGGTTGAGCCGCCCCTGGCGGTACTCCATGGTCATCAGGTCACCCGGCTCCAGCACCCGGACCGACGCCCAGCCGTGCCTCCGGGCCAGCTCCCGGGCCCGCTCGATCCGCAGCCCCGCGTATCCCTCGCCGTCCTGACCCCCCGCACCCGAACCGGCGCCCGGACCCGCCGCGCCGGACCCCGCCCCCACCGCGCCCGAACCCGACATCGCGCCTCCCCGGCTCGTCTCCTCGGACGTACGCTGGAATCGTAGCCCGACCGGCGTGGTCAAGAGGTGAACGGCATGCGCACCACCACTCCGCGACGGTGGCGCAGCGGCACCGAGCCGGCCACCGCCCGCAGCGATCTCAAGCTCCGCTACCTGCTCTCGCTCACCTTCACTCCGCTGTTCGCACTGGCGACGGTGGGTTTCGCGCTCTGGGCGGCCGCCTCCCCCGCCGACGGCGCGCCCAGCCGTGGCACCCTCACCGGCTTCGCCGTGGCCTGCGGCCTGCTCACCCTGTTCGCCGCCGTCGATCTCGTGGTGGTGATCCGGCGTCGCCGGACCGAGCTCTGACGTGGTGTCTCCCATGGAGTGGGGAGGCGACCCCGCCCACCTCCCCCCCCCCGCCGCCGACCTTCCACACCCCGACGCCCCCCTCACACCCCCTCGTTTCCCACGCTCGCC